>JAJYWO010000017.1 GCA_021791445.1 bacterium
GATCAGAGAATGGCAAATTTTATACTTTGAGGGACAGAATTATCACCGAGGTTCTTTTATCTATCGAAGTGGCAAAAGAAGTTTTGATGTTTTTAAAATCAGCCACGACCCTTCCGTTTAATTTTGAAATTCACGCCGATGTCGGCAACAACGGCGAAACGAAAACAATGATTTCTGAAGTTGTTGGAATGATAAAGGCGAATGATTTTGAGGCAAAGACAAAGCCCGAAAGCTACGCCGCCAGTAAAGTGGCAGACAGATATACATAAAGGGCTTTGTCTAAATTTTTGAGTCGAAGACGATAAAAATTTAGATACAAAACCTTTACCCAGCACCATTTTTGCACGATAGGATTTTCTATTTTTCAAAAATGGTGCTGGGTGCTCAATGTTGTAATAAAATTTATTGCGCGTTGAGCTTATAAATTTAAACAACATTGGCATATGACCAATTCCATTGTTCTCGATATAGAGACAAAAAATACTTTTTTCGACGTAGGAAGAGATAATTTTGACGCCTTAGACGTTTCGTTAATCGGCGTTTATTCATACAACAAAAATGAATTTATCGCTTACGAAGAGCATCAAATAGAGGATTTTATCGAGTCCTTAAAAGGCATCGGCTTAATAATCGGATTCAGCATAAACCGGTTTGATATTCCCGTGCTGAAAAAACATTCCAAAGAAATGAATTTATTTTCAATTCCGAGGCTGGACTTGCTTGATGAAATAGAATTCAAAACCGGAAAACGCGTCAGCTTGAATAATCTTGCGAAAACAAATTTAGGCCTTGAAAAAACCCACCACGGCCTGGAGGCGCCCAATCTTTATCGAGACGGCAATATTGAAGAATTAAAAAATTATTGTTTGAACGACGTAAAAATAACAAAAGAACTTTACGAGCTCGCAAAAAAACAAGGCCATCTTTTAGTGCCAAAAAGGGGGAGTGACGAATTGGAAAAAGTGGAGCTTTTGCTAAATAGATTGCCTATCTAAAATTTTTATATACATTTTCCACGATCGTGGAAAATGTATATAAAAAACTTTGTCTAACAAACACCGCCAAAATTGGAAATCCAAATCGGAAGCCGAAATGCGATTTCGATTTCTGGCGGAAGCGGGGGATTCGAACTTTCGATGCCGTCTCCGGCATACCGCATTTTTCCCGATTTGTCTCCGAGCTTGTCGAGGAGAAACAAATCGCAATCCCGCGCAAAGCGGTGGGGGTGAGATTTGAACTCACGATGCCCTTTCGAGCATACCACATTTCGAGTGTGGCGCCTTAAACCAGGCTCAGCCACCCCACCGCTTTATTCGGGACGAGTGCGGTCCACAGTGCCCCTTACAAAATTTATTTTGTGTGGGGCTCAACCGCTCTGGCACGCTTCCGTCTGTGCCCTCGCGAGGAATCGAACCTCGATCCGCACGTTAGGAGTGTGCTATTCTATCCGTTGAACTACGAGGGCTAATAAAAATAGCTTATATTTTTAATATAAAACTTGCAAGGAGTTAAAAGTTTCGTTATTATAAAATCTCTCCTATGTTAATAGTCAATAGTTAAAAGCTAGTCAGTTATTTATAATCGGGCCTATAGTAAAATGGTATTATGCGTCCATGGCATGGATGAGGTCGGGGTTCGATTCCCCGTAGGTCCACCAAAGTTTATTTTCAGCGGAATTTGCCTCGCTCGGGGCTTCGCGCCTCGCTTCGGCGGGCATTTCCGCAAGGAAATACCACGGGTTTTTGAAATCAATCGCCAATTTTCCCGCCGCAAGGCGGCGGTTCGAGCCGATGGTTTTAAGAAAATTTTTCATTTCCGAAAAATTTTCTTGCAAAACGAGATTTTTGGCTTGGTTGGCCTCCAAAATCCAGTTTCTTGTGAGTTCGAGCCAATGATTTCCTTTTCGCTCAAAATCTGACAATTTTTCCTCAATATTTTTCTTTTCCGCCATTAACTTGTTTTTCTTTTCCTGAAATTCCGCCAGTTCAAAACTGCCCTCAAGATAGCCGTCCATAAGCCGGTCTATTTTTACTTTAATGGCGGAAAGTTCAGTTTTAAGATTTTGAGCGAAAAGGTTTGACGATTGGCTATTTTCTTTTTCCCATTCGCCGACTTTGGCAAGATATTTTTCCCGCCAATCGTCGGGCAAAGAAACTTTTTGACAACTTTCTTTTACTTGCTCGGTCAAATTTTCTTCACGCAAAAAGCGAGTTTGGGAACAATTTTGCGTTTTGCTTTTGTGGGTGCAACGATAATAAACAAACTTTAGTCCGCTTTTCTTGATATGCCGTTCGGCAGTGATAGCGTAGCCGCACTCGCCGCAAACCGCAAAATTGAGAAAGTGAAAGTTTTTCGGTCCTCGCTTTTTGCGGGGTTTGCCGTTTGTTATCAACGCCTCTTGTATTTGGTCAAAAAGTTTCTTTGAAATCATTGGCTTATGCGATCCTTGATGAATTTCACCGCGATAACGAAAGTGTCCGTAATAGAACGGATTGGTCAAGATTTTTTGAATTGTGGAAAGGTGCGGCAGTTTTCCGTCTTTGCCAACCAAGCCAAGAGAAAACATTTTGCTTTGAATTGCCGTGAGCGTGTAGTTTCCGGTGGCAAAAGCTCGCAAAACTTCTTTCACTTTGTTAAAAGTTTTTCTGTCTGGTTCAATAGTTCTCAAACGAGGTTCGTTAAAATATCCGAGCGGGGCTTTTGCCGAAAGTTCGCCTCGTCTGATTTTTTGTCTAATTCCCCGCAAAATGTTTTCTCTTAAATTGTCGGTGTAATACTTCGCTTGTCCGAAAGCGACGCTCAACATAAATTTTCCCTGCGGTGTCGCTTCAAACCAGAAAGTAGGGAATTTTAGCGAGGTGATTTTTCCAGTATCTACAAGGTAAATCACTCGTCCGCCGTCTATTGAATTTCTGGCTAATCTATCGGGATTCCACGCTAAAATTCCCGAAGCGTTGCCTTTTTCAATTTCCAACATCATAAAATTAAAAACTTCTCGGCCCGGCTCTTTGGCTGTTTTGCTCTCGTAATATTCTTTAACCACGAAAAGATTGTTTTGCTTGGCAAACTCTCGCAGTTCCGTGAGCTGGGCCTCAATACTCAAAACTTGTCTTTCCTCGTCCTCGCTTGATTTTCTACAATAGATAAAGTATTTAATCATAGTTTTTAGAAGTTTTTAATTTTATAAAAAGGCAACGCTTTACACCGACAATTTATTAAAATTTCATTTTGTATTCCGCCAAAGGCGAAAGAAAACCATCGGCTCATTGCGGCTTTGCCGCAATATCCCGCAGTGGCGGGATGAACCGCCGCCTTGCGGCGGGAAAATTGACGATTGATTTCAAAAATCCGTGGAATTATCTTGCGGAAATGCCCGCCGAAGCGAGGCGCGAAGCCCCGAGCGAGGCAAATTCCGCTGAAAATAAACTTTGGTGGTGTTTGTTGGAAAAAGTCAGAACTCATTTTGAACAAAATCCCGACTGATTGCCGCGCTTCGCGCGGCAGAACCAAAACGGAACGCTCGGGCGGGCAAAAAGGAAGGGGGTTGAGGGGAAGGAATCCCGTGTCGTGGCACGGGACAAGCTTTTGCCCGCCCTCGCTTTCGCCGCTTCTTTTTCCGCCGCCGCAATTTTTCGTATTTCGCTTTGCAAAATGCGCCGCCAAGAATTTTGTTTGACCTTTTGTTAAAAATTTCATATACTAATAATAACAAGTAAAAATAGTATCTGTAAAGTTATCATACTAAAGCTATATTACAATGTCAAAAAAAGAAATTTCAACCATAGCAAAGAATATAAAAAAATACCGAGATAAAATGGGTATTTCACAGGACAAATTATCAAAACTTGCCGATATTACTTTATATACAATTACCAAGATTGAATCGGGGGCAACGCCCGATCCAAGAATTGAAACTGTTAAAAAAATTGCTGACGCTTTGGGTGTGGGGATTGATGATTTAATGAAAAAATAATTATGGATTTTATAAATTCGTTTTTGCCAACCATTCAACACTTTGGGATATTCGGATATTGGGTAGTTTTGTTTATTTCATTGGCGGAATCTTTGCCGTTCATCGGTCTAATCATCCCCGGAACAATTCTTGTAGGGCTTTTCGGGTTTTTTTCGGCGCAAGGATACCTTGATATAGGAGATTTGATTTGGTTTGCGGCAATTGGAGCGGTACTCGGCGATGGCATTAGCTATTACTTGGGAACAAAAGGTACAAAACTTTTTCGCCAAGAAAATAAAATACTTAAGCTGAGCCATTTAGAAAGCGGCGAGCAATTTTTCAAAAAACATGGCAACAAAAGCATTTTCTTGGGAAGGTTTATCAGCCCGCTTCGGCCCATTATTCCGTTTGTCGCGGGACTTTTCCGAATGGATAAAAAAGTTTTTCTGTTCTGGAACATTATCAGCGGTATTCTTTGGGCGATTTCTTCTTTGTTTCTTGGTTATTTCTTTGGCGGCGCATTAAACGTGATTGAGATTTGGTCAAGTCGCGCGGGGTTATCCGTTCTTGCGGTAGTTGTTTCTGTGATCATCATTCGTATTCTCGTAAAGTATGCGCCGCTATTTTTTGCCTTCCTCAAATCAATTTCTCTGTCTATAAAAGAGGCTCTTGCCGTCAATCCCGACATCAAAAATTTTATTGCCAAACACCCGATACTTCCAAACTTTGTCCGCAACAGATTGAACAAAGAAAGATTTTCCGGCTTGCCTCTTACATTGCTTGGCGTAACGTTTGTGTATGTTCTTGTTCTGTTTTTCGGCATTATTGAAGACATCGTCACTTCAGATGTTATCGTTGCGGCAGATACGCGCGTGGCAAATCTTTTATCCGCTTTCCGCGATACCGAGCTAATAAGAATTTTTACATGGATAACGCTGATAGGGAAATGGCAAATTGTTATAAGTTCAGCGATTGTTCTTTCTGTAATTCTTTGGTTATGGCGAAAAAGATCGTACCTGCTCCCTTTTTGGGTAACGATTGTCGGAAGCGAACTTTTTAATTCTCTCGGAAAGCTGGCATTTCATCGTGCGCGACCAGATGTTGCTTTTTACGCCGAGGACACTTTTTCGTTCCCCAGCGGACACGCAACGATTTCTATCGCGTTTTATGGCTTCCTCACATATATTTTGTTTAGGCAACTCAAAAAATGGAAGTACAAAATCAACGCACTCTTTTTCGGAATTGTAATTATTCTCGCAATCGGCTTAAGCCGTCTGTATCTCGGAGTCCATTTTTTGAGTGATGTGTGGGGCGGCTATCTTTTGGGCGCGCTTTGGCTTTTGATAGGAATAACTATCTCGGAATGGTTGCACCGTCGCAAGCCGTCGCCGTTATTTACTCCAGCACAGAAAGCAAAAGTTTTTGCGTCAATCCTGATTCTTGCCGAAGTTATTTTCTATGTTAATTTTGCTCTTCGTTATAATCCGCCTGTCGTCCGCCAAGAAACGACAAATGTGATTGTGGTTGCCGATGTGTTAAGTGAATTTTCCGACAAAAATACCCCGCGTTTTACTGAAACTCTAATTGGCGATACGCAAGAACCGTTAAGTTTCATCGTAATTGCCGAAAACGACCAGAAAATTTTTGATGCAATGCAAAAGGCGGGATGGTATCGCGCTGATACCGCAACGTTTGCTTCTATTGCCAAGCTTGCGAAATCAGCAATTTTAAATAAAAACTACCCGACCGCGCCGATGACCCCGTCATTTTGGAACGCCAAAGTGCATGATTTTGGTTTTGAAAAACCGACTGAAACGCAAAGCGTACGCGAGCGGCATCACGCGCGATTTTGGCGAACGCCGTTTGAGATGCAAGACGGTAGGCGCGTATATGTCGGAACGGCAAGCCAAGATGTTGGCTTGAAGTGGCTTATCACTCATACAATCAAACCGGATATTGATACGGAGCGAGAATTCTTGTTTTCCGATTTGGAAAAAACAGGAGCAGTAGCAATCTCTTCAAAAGAAACATTTGTTGAACCCACGCTTGGCAAAAACTTTTCGGGAGATCAATTTTTCACTGACGGAAAGGCATATATAATTTACCTGAAATAAGCAGGGAGAAACTTCATGAAAAATTCATCTCACATGTATATGATGTATATATGAAAATTTTAATTGTAGAAGACAATGAAAAATTAGCCTCGGGGATAAAACGCGGGTTGGAACAGGAAGGCTACGCCGCCGATTATGTCTTAGACGGCGAAAGCGGAGCTAGGCGAGTTGAATTGGGCATGCACGATTATGACTTGGTGATTTTAGATATTATGCTCCCTAAAAAGGACGGGGTGTCTGTCTGTAATGATTGGCGCAAAGCCAATATTACCATTCCGGTTTTAATGCTCACCGCGAAAGATACGACCGAAGATAAAATCGCTGGTCTTGACTGCGGCGCCGATGATTATTTGATAAAGCCATTTTCATTTGATGAACTTGTGGCTCGCGTCCGCGCTCTGCTGCGTCGTCCCAAAGAAGTTTTGCCAGTTGAATTAAAGATTCAAGATCTCATTTTGAATACCACGACTAGAAAAGTAACTTGCGCCGGCAAGGAAATGCCGCTCACCCTTAAAGAATTTATGGTGTTAGAATATTTAATGCGCCATCCTAATCAAGTTATTACCCGCGATGAATTATATGACCATGCTTGGGATTTTGCCGCCAACGCCTTTAGCAACACAGTTGATGTGCATATAAAAAACTTGCGCAAGAAAATAGATTATAATCTTCATGAAAAATTATTGGAAACAATTCGCGGAGTGGGTTATCGGCTCAAAACATAATATATTCCAGCGCGCCCGCTTGAAACTCACCGGTTTATACATCGGCATTATTGCCGTTATTTTAATTATTTTCAGTTTGACGCTGTATTATTCTCTGGCTAAAAATATTCGCGATAATTTTGAAGGCAACTTTTCAGATGATCAAACTCAAGAATTAGTTATTACAAAAACAACCGAACGACTGCAAACAACTATATTTTTTATAGATTTAATAGTGCTGTTAGCTTCAAGCGGTTTAAGTTATTTTTTGGCGGGGAAGACCTTAAAACCGATTCGGCAAGCGATGGAAAAACAAAAACAATTTACCGCCGACGCTTCTCACGAGCTACGGACGCCACTGGCGGTAATACAGACAAATCTAGAGGTGGCTTTGCGAGAAAAAGAATGGGATAGGGGAAAGAGGCACGCCCTTATCGCAAGCGCCATTGATGAAGTAAAATTGATGACCAAATTGACCGAAGATTTGCTGACACTTTCAAAATTAGAGGGCAAGGAAAAAGTTTATGCATTAAAAAAAATAGATGTTGCCGAAATAGTCGAACAAGCGGTAAAGAAAATGCGAAACATTGCCATAAAGCATAAAATTCAGCTTTCTGTTGAACGCTCCACTGCCTCATTTATTTATGGAGATGCGGACGCCTTGCAGCGACTCATAATGAATATCATAAGCAACGCTCTTAATTTCACTCCCGCTGGTGGATACGTTCGCATAACCATTGACCAACGCGGCGGAAAAGTAACAATCCGTATTAAAGACACAGGAATAGGCATAGCCAAAGAAGACCTGCCGCATATATTTGAGCGTCTTTATCGTGTTGACAAGGCGCGGGGACGCAATGGCGGGACGGGCTTGGGACTATCCATTGCCAAAGAAATAGCAGAAAAACATCATGGCACTATTAATATTGAAAGCGAATCAGGAAAAGGGACACTAGTTACTATTGTTTTTCCAACCATTTTATAACTTCACGCTGATTTCATATCCACTATATATAATGGGGGTAGTTCAAGAATATAAAGGTCGATTTGAACTTGAGCAGAAACTGCTCAAAATTAATCTAAAATAAGGAAAAACATATGCAGTGGAATAAAAAATCAGTGTCTATACTTGCGGCACTATCCCTATTACTTGGCAGCGCTGGGGCGATAGGACTTCAGGTCAACGCCCAACAGAACGCCACTCCAAACCCGCCCGCACAGATTCAAACTCAATCCGGGTCAGTTAGCGAACAGGAGAACTCCACAATAGACAAAGATAATATCCAGGAAGAAAAAAATGATGGCCAGCCGGATACCGCTCTAGAACAAGAGAAAGAAAAGAAAGGCGGCATTGAAGCAGAGGCGGATGAAAATCTCCCTGGCGGCGGACACCAAGATCAGGACGGAGTCAATGTTGACCACCAATTTGAAGGCGTAGAATAGTCGCTGAACTAAAAACTAAAAAGCACTTTTGGAAGTGCTTTTTAGTTTACCAATTTTAGGTTATACTAATAAATAGATTAATCTATATACGAAAAATTGCGGCGGCGAAAGCGAGGGCGGGCAAAAGCTTGTCCCGTGCCACGACACGGGATTCCTTCCCCCCAACCCCCTTCCTTTTTGCCCGCCCGAGCGTTCAGTTTGGCGCGCGAAGCGCGGCAATCAGTCGGGATTTTGTTCAAAATGAGTTCTGACTTTTTCCAACAAACACCACAATTTATAGGTGATTTTGCTAAGGTAGACTCAAGGTATATAATAAGGATATAAATTATTTTTTATAAAAATATGAAAAAATTATTTCTGGCATTAACGTTACTATTCGGAGTCATGTTGTCGTTGTCTGCTTCGGCCGAAGCAAGAACGACTCGCGTAAGAGGATATTACAAGCCTTCAACTGGCCGTTATGTGGCGCCGCATTACAAAACCACGCCGAACCGTTCTAAATTTGATAATTTTTCCACGAAAGGAAACTACAATCCTTACACCGGAAAGAAAGGAACAACCAATCCTTATAGGCGGTAAATTAAATTAATAAAACCTCCCGAATGTTCGGGAGGTTTTATTTTACAAATGTTTTGACTTTTGATACGAGATCGTCGATTGAGGTTTTTGCTTTGACGAAATATTCTATAGCTCCAAGCTGTTTGCTTTTTTGAATATCCTCGGGCTGGCTAAGATTGGAAATAATAATAATCGGAACGTCTATTTTATCGCTT
>JAJYWO010000009.1 GCA_021791445.1 bacterium
GGCTTCCTACGGGGTAAAAATTTTTGTCCGCCTGCTCACCGCGCCAAAGGCGCGGCAGGGGTGGGAAGCGGCTCTTCTTTGCGTCAGCAGAGAGACAAAGCCCGCAAAAATTGTTTCCTTAATTGAAAAAATTTTTTGCGCGCGCCCATTAAAAGAAATTTTTGCGGGCTTTGCCTCCGCCTTTGGCGGAGCGAGCCGCTGGGTGGAATTGCCGCCCGCAGGGCGGCAATTAGTCGGGGTTCTGTTGGAAGTGAGTTCCAATTTTATCCAACAAACACCATCAAAGTTTATTTGCAGTGGACCTAAGGAGAATCGAACTCCTACCTCCTCCATGCCATGGAGGCGTTCTGCCACTATACTATAGGCCCGTCGTTTATTATTCTTTTTTGTCAGATTCTTTTTTGCTGAAAATATAAATATAAAGAATTTCTAAAATGCCAAAAGTGTTTATTATAAGCAAGGCGATGAACCAGCCCCTCTCGTTTTTTTTGGCGGCGAGCCAAAGCGCCCGGCCTTTCCAGTAAATCGTCCAGGCAATGGCCGCCAGCATAAAGATTCCGCCGATGCCGAATAAAAATCCCATGCCGAAGGGCGTTCCGAAGCCGTTCCAATTATTGCTTAAAAAACCTTGCATTATAATATTTGATTGGTTTTTAATCTATAATAACCTTTAGTTGTTTTTATTATAATACATCATTATTAATATTATTGCAATTTCTATTTAAACAAAGCAATACCGTTCTTGATTTATATTGTATTTCAAAGTATTATGAAATTATGAAAAAACTTAATCAAAAAGATATTAATCAAATAATTAATCTTAGAAAGCATGGTCATAGTTTGCCAGAAATAAAAAATATAACAAGAAAAAGCAGCGCGACAATTTTAAAATATATAAAAAATGTTGAAATTCTTCCCAAATATTTTAATGAGTGGAAATTAAAAAGAGGAGGAAGTAAATTTAGGGCGGACAAGGAATGGATTAAAGCGTATAGTATTGCTCAAAAATTAATTAATTCTCTTAATAAGAAGGAAAAATTGTTAATTGCGGCTTGTCTTTATTGGGGAGAGGGAACTAAAAAAGAATTGAGCTTAACAAATACTGACCCCGATTTAATTAGAGTTTTTATTGAATCTTTAAAAGAATTGGGGATTGCTAAAGACAAGTTAAGAATTACTATTAGAATTTATGAAGATATAAATAGAGAGAAAGCCATAGAATATTGGGCTAAGATTATAAAAGTTCCAAAATCGCAAATTTTAAATGTTAATATTTTAAAAGGCAAAAAGACGGGCAAATTAGAATTTGGAATGTGTCGTCTTAGGATTACTAAAAGCGCTCCGTATTTTAAAATTATTCAAAGTATTATAAAGTTAATAAAAGAAAATATTTAATATAAGCCCTCGTCGTTCAACGGATAGGACATAGGTTTCCTAAACCTAAAATCGAGGTTCAATTCCTCGCGAGGGCAAATTTACGCAAAATTATTTTCCTCTTCCTTCGTATTTTTCAAAAACTGTCCAAAAAACGAGATTTTTTTCACTTTTGTTGTAAACTTTGTGAAAATCACCGGCGGGGATAAGAAAAATGTCGCCGGATTTTGCCGCGGAAATTTTCCCGCCGATTTCTATCTCACCTTCTCCTTCAATAAAAATATAAACCTCGTCCGCTCCTTCATGGGAATGGCCGGTAGTCGCTTTTTGCGGATTAAGTTCGGTCAGAGAAACCGTCAGATTTTTAAGCGAAGATAAGTCGTAAACTTTATAAAGTTCGTTGTCGCGGACAAGCTTGGCGAGTTTTTTGTATTCTTGGATATCCATTTTAATAATTATAATGCGAATTATGCCAATGTAAATGCAAATTATTGTGGATGCGCGCTGTAAATTTATGCTCCTGAGAGGATTTGAACCTCTAACCCGATTAAGGGACATGGTTCTAAGCCATGCGCGTATTCCAGTTCCGCCACAGGAGCAAAATTTATGATATGATTATATCATATGCTCGAACATTATACTGAGGCGTTTGTGCTTGGCAATAAAACCAGCAAGGAAATGGACGCTCAAATCGTTTTATACACCCGCGACTTCGGTAAAGTGGCGGCCAAGGCCAAAAGCGCGCGAAAAATGACTTCCAAATTGAACGGCCATCTCCAGCCGCTTAATTTTGTCAGCGCGCGCTTGATTGAAAAATCCGCCGGCGGGCAGAGGTTTCAAATTGTTGACGCCTTGACGATTGACGATAAGCAGGCCTTAAATAAAAACCCGGAAAATGCGCAAAAATTTTTAAACATCGCGGAGTTTATAAACGAAATGACTTTTGAAGCGCATCAGGATTTGCGGCTTTGGCAGGCGATCAAGAAAATTTTCAGTCCGGTTGGCGAAAGTCTTGAAGAAAAAATTATTTACCGCGGCTTGCTGAAAATTTTGGGCTTTGACCCGGAACACGGTTCTTGTGCCACCTGCGGCAATTCGCAAATAAATTATTTTTCCAAAACCGAACATATTTTTTTCTGCGGAAAATGCGCTGGGAAAATCGGCGATAATCAGTTATTATTAATTTAAGATTCCAATATGCGAATGTAATGCCAATTTACAAATTGCGAATAAAATACATTAGCAATTCGCTGATTGGCATAAGATTTGCATCATAATTATTATGGATAATTTCGGTTCAAAATGGGGCAAAGAGAAAGAATCTGATTTTGTCGATTTGGGCAAGAATATTGCGGAAAAGTCCGGCGAAGTTGCGGCAAAAATAAATTTCGTGAGCCATTGGATATTCTGGATTTTAATCGCTTTTGCGGCAATCGGCGCGGTTTTCGCCGGCTTTTATTTTTTTAATTATTTCTCGGCCAGCCGCGAAATATCCCTTGTCGCTTCCGGACCGCACAATGTTTTAACTGGCGTTCCTTTTGATTTATCCGTGGATTTTAACAATAGTTCTCAGAAAGTTTTGCAAAACACCAAGCTTTCTGTGTTTTTGCCGGAAGGAACAATAGCGCTTGGCGTTAATAAAGAAAAAAGAGTTTTTGAAAAAGAAAGGGGGGATATAAATCCGGACAGCGGATTCAGCGAGAAAATAAAAATGTTGATTTTCAACGGCGGCGAATCGGTAAAAAAATTTGATATATCCGTGAGTTATGATTCTTCATTGGGAACGGCTTTTGAAAAAAAATACAGCGTGGAAGTTTCCAGCCGCGAACCGGCGATAAAAATTGATCTCGCGGCTCCGGAAAAAGTTTTAAATAACGAGGAGTTTGAAACGATTATCAAATATTCCAACATTTCCGAGTTTGATTTCTCGGGCGTGAATTTGAATTTTAGTTTACCGAACAATTTTATCGTTAAAAGCTTTAATCCGGCGGCCTCTGCGCAAGCCGTTTCCGGCAATGTGTTGAAAATCGGCGATTTAAAAAGAAATCAAAATGGCGAACTTGTGATTACGGGAAAAATTTCCGGCGCGATTCAGCCGTTTTTTGAAATCACTTCCGGCGCCGACGCTTTATATGACAGCCAGATTTTCAAAGTGAGCGAGAAAACCGCGAAAGTGAATATCGCGCCTTCTCCGCTTTTAATGAAAATAGAATCCGACACTGTTGCGGGATATGTTTCTCCGAGCAACAATATAAAATTCAGAATCACTTATTTGAACAATAGCGATGTGAGTTTGGCGGACATTGTTATTAAAGCGAAATTAAGCGGGGGAATGTTTGATTTTTCCAAATTAAGGACCAATGCCGCTTACAGTTCTCGCGACAATACTTTAGTTTGGAACGCGGCGAGCAATCCCGAATTGCGGCTGGTTGAATCCGGCGGAGGCGGAATAATTGAATTTGACATTGACGCCAAGCAAGGCTATCCGATAAAAAGACTGTCCGACAAAAATTTTGTTTTGAAGGTTGCGGGTGAAATTTCTTCGCCGACCGTGCCGTATTACGTTTCCGCGGACAAGACAATCAGTTTCGCGAATTGGGAAGCGAAAGTCGCCGGCGCCGTGGGAATTGAAACAAAGGCTTATGCCACAAACAAAAGTTCGCTTCCGCCCAAAGCGGACAAGCCGATTAATTTCACCGTTCATTGGCTTATCAGAAATTACGCCACAGATATCAGGGAAGTCAATGTCGGAGCGTTTCTCGGTCCGGGGGTTAAACTTGTCGGTCAACCGAAAAGCAACATAGGCGCTGTTCCGGCTTACAACGATAGAACACAGGAAATAAGGTGGGCGATTGATAAAATTATGGCGACCAAAGGTGTTATCAGCAGTCCGATTGAAGCGATTTTCCAGATTGAATTGACGCCAAACGCCAATCAAATCGGGGATTATCCGATTTTAATCGGCGAAACATCAATCAGCGCCATTGACGAATTTGTGAACGCCAATTTGGCAAATGTCGCGAAGGGCCTTACAACCAGAGAATTAAGCGATGCGGGATTTGATTCAAGGAGCGGCGAAGTGATACAATAAAATATGGATTTTAAAAAATTCCTAAACATTCTCAATCCGCAGCCGAGAATCGGCGCTTTGGAAATAAGCGATGTTGATTTGAAATTTTGCCTGATAGATGACGGGAAATTTTCTTCTTATTCCGTCAAATTGGCGGCAGATGTTATTAAAGACGGCAGGATAAACAATCGCGAAGGTTTTTTGTCCGCGCTTTCCGTTCTTCATTCGCAGATAACCGCGAAAGCGAAGAAAAAAATAAACGCCATCGTCAACATCGCCGACAATAACGTTTATTTCCAGATTTTCGATTTGCCGGCTTTGGAAAGTAATTTGGAAGAGGCGGTTCAATTGAATTTGAAAATGATTTCGCCGATGGATTTTGAAAGCGCTTATTCCGATTGGCAGGCGATTGGCGAAGAAATAACGGATGGCCGCGTCCAGACGGAAATTTTCGGGGTTTTCGGCGAAGCGAAAATGATTGATGAATTTGACCAGGTTTTGGAGCAGGCGAATTTCGCGCCCGTGGCTTTTGAATTCAATAGTTTGGCAGCCGCGCGGCTGGCGATTGATTTCGGCGCTAACGTTGATAAAACCAAACCGTTTCTTTTGCTGTATGTCGGCAATAACGGCATAAGTTTCAATGTCATAAGAAAAGGCAATTTGTATTTTAATCATTTTATTTCCTGGCAGACGATTCATTCCGAAACAAGAGAAATCCCGATGGATTTGTTCAAGAAAATAATAGTTGACGAAACCAAGAAGATTTTGAGCTTTTACGCCACTCGCTGGAAAGACCAGATTGACGATATGATTCTGGCGACTCACGGTTTGAACGAAACTATCGCCAAAATCGCAACGGAAAATTTTTCTTTTAAAAAAGTTGAACCGCTTGCCTTGAAAAAAATCAATGAAATCAATGTTTCCGAAATTCAACCGGCGTGGTTTTCGGTTTTGGGTTCGGCGATTCGCGGAACGATTCCGCGCTCCAAGGACAATATCGTGAGTTTGGCGAAAGCCGGCACCGAAGAAGAGTTTTTTCAGCATCGGATAATCGGTTTCGTCAAAATCTGGCGCAATGTCATTTTAACCACGATGGTTGCGGTTTTGGCGATTTTTGTCGGCATAGACTTTTTATTTATGAGAAAAACGGCCGTTTCCCTAAACAACCAGCTGGCGAGCTTAGGGGCGTATCGGCAAAACGAGAAAGATGAATTTGAAAAGAATAAAAAGCAGATTGAGGACTTGAACCAAAAAATAGATTTCGCCGTCAAAGTTCACGCCGAGCGTTCCAAACAAAACGAGTTTTTTGAAAAAATCAGCGGCTTGGCAACGGAGAACGGCGTTTCCCTTAAAAGAATTTATGTGCAGTCAGTCGAAATGCCGGTTCTTGTGAATGCGCTGGCTTCAAGCGAAGACGCGGCAATCGGGTTTAAAAACAAATTGATTGAAAGCGGTTTTCGGGAAGTTGATTTGCCGATTACCAAAATCAGCCGCACCAGCCAAGGGGTGGAATTCGCGGTAACATTCAAATTGAAATGAAATCCAATAATTTTATCAATCGCAAAAATTCTTAATTATTCACAAGCACTGTATAATTCTGGCGGTTTTATGCGATTAACTTCTAATGTGCGACCGCACGAGTTGTCACAATTTAAATTGTGATATAAATTATAATTCGTTGAAAATATCTTTTTGCGATGTTAATATATTGAAATGGATTTCAATAAAATTGAGAAAAAGTGGCAAAAAGTTTGGGAGAAAGAAGGAATTTATAAAATTCGCGGGAACCAAAAAAAATTTTATGTTTTGGATATGTTTCCGTATCCGTCGGGAGAAGGGCTTCATGTCGGTCATCCTCGCGGCTATATTGCCACGGACGTTATCGCCCGTTATAAAATGATGCAAAATTACAGCGTTTTGCATCCCATGGGCTGGGACGCTTTCGGTTTGCCGGCGGAAAATTACGCTTTAAAAAATAAAATTCACCCTAGAATCGCGGTTCAGAAGAACATCAAGCGATTTAAGGACCAACTCGGAAAATTCGGATTTACTTATGATTGGAGCAAGGAAATCAACACCACAGACCCTGAATATTACAAGTGGACTCAATGGATTTTTTTGAAACTTTTTGAAAACGGCTTGGTTTATGAATCAAATGAGCCGATTATTTGGTGTCCGAGCTGTAAAACCGGATTAGCTTTGGAGGATTTGGAAGACGGCAAATGCGAACGTTGCGGCAGCGAGGTTGAAAAAAAACCGCTTCGGCAATGGGTTTTGAAAATGACCGCTTACGCGGAAAAATTATTAAAAGATTTAGACGGATTGGATTGGCCGGAACCAATTAAAGAACAACAGAGGAATTGGATAGGAAAGTCGGAAGGAACTGTTGTTAAATTCGAAATTCAAAATTCGAAATTCGAAATCCCCGTATTTACGACACGGCTTGATACTATTTTCGGGTGTACTTATTTGGTGGTGGCGCCGGAACACGATATAATCTCAAATCTCAAATCTCAAATTTCAAATTTCGCGGAAGTTGAAAAGTATATTAATGAGGCGAAAAAGAAATCTGATTTACAAAGAACGGATTTGGCGAAGGAAAAAACCGGTGTTGAATTGAAGGGCATTAAGGCGCTCAATCCGTTCAATAATGAAGAAGCGCCGGTTTTTGTGGCGGATTATGTTTTGGGGCATTACGGCACTGGCGCGGTAATGGCGGTGCCGGCCCATGACGAACGGGATTGGGAATTCGCGAAAAAATATGATTTGCCGATTAAAGAGGTTGTAATACCAAACAGAATTGATAAAAAAAATCCGCCTGTTAACGGTAAAGAAACAAAAGAAAGAAAAAATGTTCATGCTATTGTCAGGAATCCCCAAAATAATAAATTTTTATGTTTAAAGTCTAAAAAATTTCATTGGATTACTTTTCCTATGGGCGGTATCGAAGCAAATGAAGGTGTGGTGGAAGCGGCAAGGAGGGAAGTAGAGGACGAAACCGGATATAAA
>JAJYWO010000014.1 GCA_021791445.1 bacterium
CAAAAAAGGCTGCTTGATTAAAGCGCCGGGATGAGATGAAAAAATTTTATTTTGCAATTTCGACATCGTAAATTAAAAATATAAAAAAATCCCTCCTCTATGATTGCCGGGAATTTTTTAATTTATTTATTGTTTAACAAATATTTAACGCGGTTTATATTGTGCTTTTCCAAATTTTCTGAAAAAATAGTTTTTTTGGTTTTGGGGTCGGAAATGTAAAAAAGATAATTCGAATCTTTTTTATCGATCACGGCTTTTATGGCGTCCAGGCTCGGATTGGCGATCGGCGCCGGCGTAAGGCCGCGGCGCGTATAAGTGTTATACGCGGAATCTTTTTTTAAATCGCTTCTTACGAGCGGCGAACATCCCGAAAATTTTCCGGAACATTTATTATATAAAACCGTGGCGTCGATTTGAAGAGGCATTCCGATTTTCAGCCTTTTTTCAATAATTCCGGCGGCTATTTTCCGCTCCTCATTGTCGGGGATCTCTTTTTCCAAATAAGACGCAATAATCAATAACTTTAACACGCTGTCGTTTTTTTTGTCAACCCCCCACCCGGGCTTATAACTGTAATCCGTCGGCTCAATAACGGACATCGCTTTATTTTCGAAATTATCCAAAAATTTGGTTATTGCCGTTTCAATATCTGAATTTTGGCGGAATTTATAAGTATCTGGAAGTAAAAATCCTTCCAAAGAATCCGCTTCCGCCAGAAAGCCATATATATTTTTCATTTTCTCCAAATTTTCGTAATTTGTCAAATCGCCCTTTTTAATAATGCCCTCTTGCGACAGCCTGTCGTCTATTTCCTTTAGCGTCATTCCCGGAGAAATCAATGCCGGAATATCTTTCGGTCCGGACAGCAAAATATTCAACAATTCCGGGATTGAAACCGGATAATCAAATCTATATCTTCCGTCCTGCAAGCGATGGGCGGCGCCTTTGAAGAACGCGTAAATTTTAAAAACGATTTTCGACCGAATGAGCCCCGCGGAATAAAGATTGTCGGTTATTTCATTAAAACTCGCTCCTTTGGGAACGTTAAAAATAACCGGAATCTTGTCCGGATTCAAAGCCGGTTGAAGTTCTTTCGCAAAAGCGTTAACAACAACACCAGTTAAAATCGCGCCGATTAAAAAAATGCCTGTTAAAAAAGCTTTCATTTTATTTGCGGACAACAATGGATTGAATAATACCGATAATAATCAAATTAGTCAACAAACTTGAGCCGCCGTAGCTCAAAAACGGAAAAGTGACCCCCACCACCGGCATCAGCCCCAAATTGGAGCCGATATTAAGAAAAAATTGGGCGATAAACAGAATCGCCGCCCCCAAACAAACAAAACGGCTGAAATTATCGTTTGAATCCGCGCCGATTTTGATTACCCTGAAAATCATCCATAAAAAAGCGGCGATAACCAAAAAACCGGCAACCAATCCGAATTCCTCCGCAATCGCCGCGAAAATAAAATCCGTCTGAGCTTCCGGCAAAAATCCAAGCTGAACCTGTGTTCCTTGCCCGAATCCCTTGCCCAAAAATCCGGCCGAACCGATGGCGATTTTCGATTGGATAACATTATAATTTATTCCCAAAACATCCCTTTCCGGGAAAAACAAACCGATAATTCTTTCTTTTTGATAATTTTTCAAAACCCCGAACCACATCAACGACGCTATCAACAAAAAAATCAACAAGGAGATTATTAAATGTTTTGGCCTCAATCCGGAGACAAGCAAAAAACCAAACCAAATTAAAAATAAAACAATAACCGAACCCAAATCCGGCTGAATCGCTACCAGCAAGGCGGGAACTAAAAAATAAACGAAAGAAACCAATAAATTTGAAATTCTCGCTATGGAAACGTGTCTTTTTTTGAAAAAACCGGCGAATACGACAATTAAGGCGAGCTTGGCGAATTCCGACGCCTGAAACTGGAATGAACCGACCATAAGCCATCCCCTTATGCCGCGCACCGTTGGCGCAAAAAAATAAGTGGCGACCAAAAGAATAATCACCGCCGAATAAATCCCGAACACTATCGCCCGATGATTGGCAAAAGGCCGCCAATCAAAAGAAATAATCGCAAACGCGATAACAATTCCGATAATCCAAAACAAGATTTGTTTGTAAAACAAATCCGGCTTAGCGCTCAACAAACTCAACAAGCCGGCAAATCCCAGAAATAAAACCGCCGTATTGAGTTTCCAGTCCTGATGCTTGAAAAAAGAAATCATTTTTTTATTATAACCCCAAATTGCCATTGGCGGCCAATCGTTTATTTTTCTTTTTCAAATAATTTATATAGCCGGCAACCGCTATCATTACGGCATTGTCTGTGCAAAATTTTTTATTGGGAAAAAATACCTTAATTTTTAATTTTTCTCCGCCAGCTGGCGGATTGGTTTTTGGTTTTTGGTTATTTATGGCTTTTTTAAATTCTTTCGCCAATGTTTTATTCGCCGCGACTCCGCCGGAAATGAAAATGGATTTAGCGTTAAATTCCTTTGCCGCGCGCAAAGTTTTTTTGATTAAAATGTCAAAAGCGGCCTTTTGGAACGCTGCCGCCACATCTTCTTTTTTAAAATTTTTATTGTCTCTTAAATAATAAAGCACGGCTGTTTTAAGACCTGAGAAGCTGAAATCATAGTTTTTTTGGTTGAGCATCGGCCTTGGAAAATCGATCGCGTCGGCGTTGCCGATTTTTGCCAGTTTTTCAATTTCCGGACCGCCCGGATAAGGCAAATTGAGCAAGCGCGCCACTTTATCAAACGCTTCGCCAACCGCGTCATCGCGCGTCTCGCCGATTTTTTTATATTTCGCCAGCGAATCCATTTTAACCAAAATCGTATGCCCGCCGCTCACAATCAACGCAATCGCCGGAAAAATATTTTTCTTATTCATTCTCACATTCTCAAGAATATTGGAATAAAGATGTCCCTCTAAATGATTTACGCCAATCAAATTAGATTTGAGATTTTTCGCAAAATTTATGCCGGTCCATAATGCGGGTTCTAGTCCCGGTCCAACCGTTACGGCGATTAAGTCTATAGAATTTAGAATATAGGATTTAGAATTTAGAATTTTTTTAAATAAAATCGGCAAATTTTTAAGATGCTCGCGCTTCGCCAAATTCGGCACCACTCCGCCGAACGGCTGGTGAATTTTTATCTGCGACGCCACTAAATTTTTTATAATCTTAAATTGAGGATTGTTTAAACCCCCCTTCGCGTCTATTAAAGCAATAGCCGTTTCATCGCAGCTTGTTTCAATCGCAAGAATTCTCATTTGTGCTCCCAACGGGATTTGAACCCGTGTTTTCAGGATGAAAACCTGATGTCCTAGACCGGGCTAGACGATAGGAGCGAAATTTTATTCCAATTTTCGATTGGTTATTATATAATATCTTCAAATAAACGCAAAACGCAAGCCTAAAAATGACGGAAAAAACCAAAGACATCACTGTATTCGCCAAAACAAACTTTCGAAACAAAGATCGAGTTTTTGGCATTAAAACCATTGACCGGCGGCAGCATATGTACGTCATTGGAAAAACCGGCACCGGAAAAACCACAATGCTTTTTAATTTGGCGGTGCAGGACATTGTCAACGGCCGCGGGGTTTGCATTGTGGACCCGCATGGTGAATTCGTTGAAACGGTTATAAAAAGAATTCCCGAATCGCGGCTCAAAGACGTTGTTTATTTTAATCCCATAGACACCGAATACCCAATCGGCTTTAATGTTTTGGAAGTCGCGGATCCGAAATACAAACATTTAATTTCCTCGGATTTAATGGCGATTTTCACGAAAATCTGGTCCAATGTCTGGTCAGCCAGAATGGAATACATTTTAAGTAACTGTATTTTGGCGCTGATAGACACGCCGGGCACCACGCTTTTAGGCATTCCGAGAATTCTGGTTGATAAAGATTACCGCCAACAAATTATCGCCAATATTAAAGACCCGGTTGTCAAATCTTTTTGGATAAACGAATACGAAACATGGCGCGACCAATTCCGAAACGAAGCCATTGTCCCGATTCAAAACAAAGTCGGACAATTCCTCTCAACATCCCTGATTAGAAACATAGTCGGCCAGCCGAAAAGCACCATTAATATCCCCGAAATAATGAACAGCGAGAAAATATTTTTGGTTAATCTTTCCAAGGGAAGAATCGGCGAAGACAATGCCGCGCTTCTCGGCGCGATGATTATCACTAAAATCCAACTGGCGGCAATGGAAAGAGTGAGAATTCCGGAACAAGAAAGAAAGGATTTTTATCTTTACGTGGATGAATTCCAAAATTTTGTCACCGACTCATTTGCCAACATTCTTTCTGAAGCCAGAAAATACAGATTAAGCTTGGTTATCGCTCATCAATATATCGGCCAGCTTGCGACCAAAGATTCAACTGTTGTGCGGGACGCCATTTTCGGCAACGTCGGCACAATGATTGTTTTTCGTGTTGGAGCCGCGGACGCGGAATTTCTGGAAAAAGAACTGGAACCCGATTTTACCATAGAAGACGTCGTCAATCTGCCGAACCGCCAAATTTATCTCAAGCTTATGGTTGACGGCGTTACCAGCCGGCCGTTCTCGGCCAGCACATTGCCGCCCTTGGCCGTTACGGCGAATGAAAATAACCACGAAATGGTCATTGAAACATCGCGCAAATTATACGCCAAATCAAAAAATGAAATTGAAGAAGAAATTTCCAGATGGAGCGGAATGGCAATGGAAAGAAGGCCGCAATTCGAAAAACGGTCCGTTACCGGCGCGCCGACTATAAAAAAATACGCGCCTCGCGGAGATTTCCGCCCCAAACCGATGGCCGGCATCCAACTCGGAGAAATGGGCATAGAATTTGAACCGCCCAAGCGAAAAACTTTTACCGAAAAATTCAAGGAATTTGAAAAAATTCCTCGACCGCAAAGAAAAGAAATTTCTTTAGAAGAATTGCGAAAATCAGAGCCCGCAAAAAAAGAATTTATAAAAAAAGAACCGCTTCCTAAAAAACCAGCAGTAGAGCCTCAAATGGACGAACTAAAAGAAGCGATTAAGAAAGCGATAGAAGAAGTTTAATGTTTCGGCTTGTCGTTTTCCAGCGGCCTGATTAAAATCAAGCGCAAAAATTTCAATATTACCAATACCAATATCAAATACCCGAGCATCGCGGAAAGAGTTGTAAAATCAACCACTCCTTTATTGACATAAACATTCGGAAATATGAATTTGAACGGCGCGATTATGAAATCCGTTGTTTTGTAAAGCAATTCAACTATCAGCGCTTTTGAACTGGCGCCCAAAAATTTCAAAACCACCCTCGCTCCCAAAACAATTTCCAACAATCCGGTCAAATATTTGATTATCGAAGAAATGTAATAATATTTGTGCATATATATATTTTAATATATTGTTTTTTATTGTGCAAATCCGTCCGTCTTTTCCGTCGAAACGCAATAATTTTGACGGTTATATTCAACAATTTTATCTTTATAAGACGGATGCGTCGGCGCCAAAACTTTTAAAGTTTCCGCCGAAAATGGGTCCGACACTCCATCGTCAATCGTCATTTTAATATAAAATTCGCGCATTCCCAAATTTATCATGTCTTTCGCCTTGAAAACCGGCGTCATTTCTTTTTCAATAATGAAGGCGTCGTCAGCGCTTAATCTAAAAACAATTATCGTCGCGATATTTCCCATAATCACCGGGAGAATCCCCTGAGGAATCTGTGCGAGATATTGATGGGCAATTGTGAGGCAAAGATTGTATTTTCTGGCATCAGCCAAAAAATTATCAAAAAAATCCGTTATGACATTGTGAAAATCACTTATGTAAAAATAAAAATCTTCACGATTTTTTTCCCGGTTGTTTTTTCTTAATATTACTGTCTGATAAATTTTAGCAATGAAAAGAGAGCCGAAAAAATTGGCGCTGTTTTCTCCCAATTTTCCTTTTGCAAGGTTAACAAGGAGAATCTTTTTTTCGCTTATTATTTTATCAAAATCAATTTTATTTTCTTTCTGATTAAAAATATTTTTAAGCAAGGGATTGGAAAAAATACGGCTGAGCTTGTTGATCAAAGGGATAATCGCTTCTGTTTCAAATTTTTCCTTCCATCCAATAAATTCAACTTCCCAAAAATTCCTGACCATATCGTCTTTTACGCATTCCAAAACTCTGCGCCGATAATTTTCATCGGTTATCATCAAAATCATTCCATCTATTGTGGCAAACGGGCAATCAAGAAGAGCCAGACAAATAAATCTGAAAACATGTTCTATTTTAAGATTCCAATTGGCGTTGAATTGTTTTTTGATTATCTCGGTAAGCCATTGGGCGAATTGATGCCTTATTTCAGGAGAAACGTCTTTCAGCGGATTAAAAGAAAATGGCCGCTGAATATCGGAAGGGTCAGCCAAAACAACATCCTTAATCCGTTCCTCCGGAATAAAATTAAGAATGTCGTCAATCAATTCCCCGTAAGGATCGATTAAACACAGCCCTTCTCCGTAAGAAATATCCTGCCTGACAAGCAATTCTAATAATTTCGTTTTGCCGACTCCCGATTTTCCAACAATATACATATGCCGTTTTCTGTCGCTTCTTTTAACACCGAAAATAAATCTTTTTGATTCAAATTCGGATTCGTAATTGGTGCGGCCGAAAAAACAAACTTCTGCCGGGTCAATTTGGCCGTAAATCGGCAAATCCGGCGGCGGCGGCGCGTATTTAATTATTTTTACTTTTTCACCGTTCATATTAATTCCAATTCTATGTTCAATAATTCCTCTATTGTTTTATGATAAATTCCAATAATTCTTTTGGCTTCGTCAGCCGGCAAATGAAAATCAGCTTCATGGGCAAGGCGATTTCTGATTTTATGCGCTTCCCATAAATCGTTGAGGTTGTCTATTTCGGACGGGTGAATTGATTTTAATCGTTCGCCCATATCATTGCCCGGATGACCATGCTCTTTCAAAATTTCGTCAACCAAACTGTCGGCTTCAATAATTGCCAACCGTAAATCGCGCTCGTCGCCTGATTTTATTCTTTCCAATAATTTGTTCCATTTTTTATGAACGATTTCCCTGTGTTTTATTATCTGCCTGTATCTGCCGTCTTTAACTTTTATAACTTTAAGCAGGTCTAAAGTTTCGGAAGGAGTTAATTTCGACCTGAATGGCAACGATTTCACCCAAAACCAAACAATAAGTGCCGTTAAAACAACAATGACAAAAATAAAAAATAATTTAAAAACAAATAAATAAGTTAACATTGAAAATTCTAAAATTCAAAGCACTAAATCCTAAATAAATTCAAAAAATTAAATTCAAAAATTTGCATTTTAGATTTTAATATTATTTAGAATTTAGGATTTTGTATTTTGGATTTATCGTTTATATTATTCTTCCTCGAATATCGGCAATCCCGCCGGCGGGCCCATTTTTCTGCTTTCCATCCGCTCAATATGAGGGGCCGTCAAAATTCTCTTGTTTGGGATATGAAAAATGGTGGCCAATTCAGAAGTGACGAGAATGGAAGTTTTTGATTTATTGTTAAAATTAAAAATATGAGAAGTAAAAAATTTTCCAAAAAGCAATTTTTCCGGAAGAGCGCGCTTAATATAATTATTTAAAAACCTTTGCTTTCTTGCCTCAAGTCTCTTATTTATATAAACATAAGGAAAAAGATACCCCTTAATTAAAGTCCAAAATTTAACGTTTTGATTGAAAGAATTTGATTTTGCGGAAGAATACTGATTTAAGGCGCTTCTGACTCCCTTGGTCGCAAAATTCATATTAAAAATAGGATTTGGAGCGATATAAATATAACGGATTAAAGTCTCAAAGCCGTGCTTTGAAAGCTTGTCTTCAACCGCTTTCATATCTTCATAATCGCTGATATTCGGGGCTTCCTTGCTTTCCGATTCTTTTTTGTCGGCCCAAACCGGATGCTCCGCCGGCGCCCACAATAAATTTTTCATCCATTCTGAAAAAATTTGATTAAATCCGCCTCCTTTTTTCTTTTTCCCCTTGCCGAGTTTTTCATTCACAAAATCCTTTCCTTCCGCTTTCCAATCATCGCCGACAGGCGCGATTAAAATTTGGATGAAAATCGTTTCTTCCTTGTGAAGTCCGGCCAAAGACTCAATTAAAACGGAAAGAGGATCTATTGTTGTTTGCTCTTTTTCTTCTTTTTGCGCCATTTCCAATCTTTCATAAAAACGCTCATACGTAATAATCGGATAATAATCTTCTTTGCTTAAATTTAATTCACTGCCGAAAATATTTTCATTACTCTCGTAAATTTCTTTGGTTGTTTCGGGAATTTTTTTGACATAATCTTTAACTTCCGCAACTTCAATATTGGGGTATTGAGCGTAAAGAGCGGATTCAACTATTTTTCTATGTTTTTTTGGAGTTCTTATATAAAAATGAACTTCGTTGCGAAGGCCTATAATTTCCAAACTCCACCACAAAGGCACTTCGCCATCAATATATTTTTCTTTCAAATCTCCGGCCTCATTTTTTAAACTGTGAATATTTATAAAAAATTGTTCCATTGCCCGCGGCGTCTTTAAAACCTCGCGCGGAATTCTTAATTCCAAAAGCGTCCATTCAATCACATTTTTATAAAGTAACTGTTTATAAAAAAGAAAAACTTGCCGAAGCAATTTAAAAAGCGCTATTACTAACGCCAAAAGAATAACCGTCACTATAACGGAAACAATCAAAGATTGGTAAGAAGCCAAAAAATTAGGCATATTACTTTATATGGTATCGTCCGTCGGCCGCTCTCTTAAAATGTTTTTTATTTTGAAGGTTGAGCAAAATCGTATTGTCTTTGAGAAATCTTTCCTGCTTTACCAAATCAACGACTTCTTCTTTGCGAAGAGGTCCTTTGATTTTCAAAATTCGAGAAATGACATCCTTGGCGATTCCCGGTTTTAAACCGGATTCCGAAAGCCCGTACATTCCCCTGCCAACCAGCACAAAACGCGGGTCTTTTATCAGTTCGTTGTGAATTGTCTGATGAATGATGCGCTTCTTCAAATTAATCTTAAGGTCGTTGATTTTTTTCGTGATTTCCTTGAAATGCAAAGGCGCGCCGTGTTTTTTCAAAATCAAATAAGCTTTGGCGCGAGCGGTCTTCGGAGTTATTTCATCCCACTTCGCCAAACCGAAATCGCCGAACGGGCTTACGCTGAATTTTTTGGAAATTCCGACATAATTCAAAGCGACAAAATCTTTTATACCGTGCGGCTTGACCGCCTGGCTGAAAAGCTCGTCAAATTTCTTATGGGTAATCAAATCTTCTTTTTTGTCGCTGATGAATTTTTCCAACTTGTTGATAAAATCAAAAGCCGCTTTGCGGGAATCTTTGTCCAAATACCAAAAAGCGCGAAAATTCTTATCTTCAATCTGATGATCGGGAGCGCCGGCGACTTCAAAAACAAATTTCACCTGTTCTCCGGTGATGTTGTTATTCTTGAACAAACCGCGCAATTCATTCAAAAAAGCGCCCTCCTTCATCACGCCACCGGATTTTTTAAGATGGTTAATGGCTTCGTTTATGGCAGCCGAAGCGACGCTGTTTTTCTTTAATTTTTCGCTTATTGATTTTAAGCCGGCTGATTCAATCTGCCTCACTCTTTCGCGGGTTAAACCGTATTTTTTTCCGACAGCCGCCAAGGTGCGCTTTCTGCCGTTCAAACCGAACCTTTGTTCAATAATATCTTTCTGGCGCTGAGAAAGGCCGGAAAGCAACTCTTTTATTATTTCATTAAAGTTAATCATAATAAATATATTATAAGGACAACTTGATTATTTTGTCAACACCGTTAGAAATAATATGGATGGTGGGGGGGTGAGAGCGAGAAGATAAGCAGAGGTTGACTTTTTATCCCCACCATTTTATTATTAGTAATTATTACTAATAATTATTTTTATATTGATGAATAATAAGCGGCGGACCAAGCAAAAAACGGCGATTTTAGAATACTTAAGAAGCGTTAAAACGCATCCGACCGCCGAAGCGGTTTATTCGGCGCTTAAGAATAAAATATCGAATTTGAGTTTGGGAACGGTTTACCGGAATTTAAGCGATTTTAAAAAAGAAGGATTATTAAAAGAGATTAAAGTAAACGATAAAAAAAGATTTGACGGCGAAGTTTCTTTCCATGGGCATTTTGTTTGCGAAAAATGCGGGAAAATAGAAGATTTATTTTTTAAAAAACCGCCAAAAATCGATTTCCCGAACAATTATTCAATTAACAGCGCAGATTTAATATTTAAAGGTCGGTGTAAAAATTGCAAAATAAATATGCCTTGCAAAAAGAAATGTTCTAACTGCCGGAAGGCGGGAAAGAAGAAAAATAAAAAATGATTAAAATTGGTCAAATAATTTCCGATTTTGAAACAGATGTATTTCTGGACGAACAGATTAAAAAAATAAAACTTTCCGATTATCGCGGCAAGTGGCTCGTATTATTGTTTTATCCGGCCGATTTCACTTTTGTTTGTCCGACAGAACTGGAAGAGGCGGCTGATAATTATGACGAATTCAAGGAAAACGGCGCCGAGATTATGAGTGTCAGTACGGATACGGTTTTTGCCCATAAGGCGTGGCATGACGTTTCGCCGGCAATTAAAAAAATCAAATATCCGATGGCGGCCGACCCGACCGGAAAACTTTGCAGAGAATTCGGAACTTATATCGAAGAAGAGGGATTGTCGTTAAGGGGAAGTTTTATTGTTGACCCGGACGGAATTTTGAAAGCTTGTGAGATTCACGACAACAGCATTGGCAGAAGCGCGGCCGAAATTTTAAGAAAGCTTCAGGCGGCGAAATTCGTCAGGGACAACAAGGGTCAGGTTTGTCCGGCGAGCTGGAAACCCGGCGAAAAAACTTTAAAACCCGGGCTGGATTTAGTCGGAAAGATATAAGACATCGTTGGATTGTAATAAATAAAATAAAACCCTTTATCACAAGAAGTCGTTGGAGGAGAAAACGCGAGGGTTTGAGCAAGGGGAGTATTCTGAAAATAGTCCGAACGCATTTTGCGGCAAAGCCGCAAAATGAGGGGACAAAAAAATCGGCGGCGACGGGGGCAGCGATTTGCGTTTTTCTAGTCCGACCCAAATCTGAACTGGTGGACGGTGCAAGGATCGAACTTGCGACCTCTCCGATGTGAACGGAGCGTTCTACCACTGAACTAACCGTCCTGTCATATTAACTAAATCTAAAATAAAAAGACGCCCTTATCAAGCGTCTTTTTATTTTTATGCCAATTCCACCACCGCTCCCACTTCTTCTAATTTCTTTTTTAACTCTTCCGCTTCTTCTTTCTTCAATCCGGTTTTTATTGGTTTCGGAGCGCCTTCAACCAAATCTTTCGCTTCTTTTAATCCGAGTCCTGTCGCTTCTTTGACAACTTTTATGACATTGATTTTCTGCTCGCCGCTGGATTTCAAAACAACGTCAAAAGAAGTCTTTTCAGCCGCTTCTCCGGCTCCCGCGCCCGCGGCAGGCCCCGCAACGGCCATCGCCGAAGCCGAAACGCCGAATTTTTCTTCCAAAAGCTTCACCAATTCGGCAAGCTCCACGACCGTTAATTTTTCAATTTTTTCAATTATGCTGTTGAATTTTTCCATAGTTTTATTGATTATTTATTTTCGACCGTTTGTTTTGATTTTTGATCAAGCACATACAAAAACATTTTCATCGGCGACGCCAACATTCCAACCAATTGGCCCAAAAGAACTTCTCTTGAAGGCAACTGGCCAATGCGCGTTGTCGCCGCGCTGTCAAAAAAATTCTTTTCCGCCAAATCATATCCGCCCAAAATCTTAAAATTCTTGTTTTTTATTTCTTTGGAAAATTTGTAAATCAAGCCGGCGATTTCGGAAATATCCCCCTTCGCCAAAATGGTGCCAACCTGCAAATCAAATTGTTCCGGATTAAAATCAACTCCGTTTTCTTTTAAAGCGATGCGCAAAAGCTTCTTTTTAAAAACTTTCAATTTCGCTCCCACGGAAAGCAATGAACGGCGCAATTTTTTCATATCTTCAACCGTTGTCCCGCTGAAATCCACGAAAGCCAAAGTCCGGCTCTGTTTGAGCGCTTCTTTACTTTCGTTTATTTGCTGCAATTTTTGAGATTTAGTTAACATAAAAATAAAAAACGGATGTTAAAATCCGCATGAGTAAAATTAATTTCCTCGGCAGGACTTATTTTATGCCTGCTGTCTGCGGACTATTTAAATATATTAACAAACCGAATAATTTTGTCAACAGCCCTACTCCAATATTCCATCCAAATCAACATCATATAAAATCTTTTCGGAAATAAGCTTGTAATTGATTATTTCCTCCGATTTGAACCATAAATTGATTTCCTTTTCGGCGTCTTCAATGGAACCGGAAGCGTGAACCAAATTGCGAATCGCCCGGTCGTCAGTGTCCGACAATTGATAAGAATCCAAAACGAAATCTCCGCGAATCGTGCCGACATCGGAACTAAGCGGTTCGGTTCCGCCGACCAATTTTCTGACAATTTTAACCGCGTGCACTCCCTGCCAAACCATCGCGATTACCGGTCCGGCAGTCATAAATTTTTTCAAATTATCAAGAATGATTTCCGTAATTTTATAAGGGTCATCAAAAGGCGGTTGCAATCCCTTATCGCGATATCCTTTAATGGTTTTCTCGCCGGTGATTCTCCGCCATTCCGGGTCAATCGTGTAATGCTTTTCAATAAAATCGCTTTGCGGCAAAACCATTTTCATGGCAACTAATTTCAACCCCACCCGTTCAAAACGGCCGATAATCTCACCGATTAAATTCCTCTGCACCCCGTCGGGCTTTATTAAAATTAAAGTTTGCTCGTTTTTCATACAATTAACACAAAACACTAAAACAAATACAAAACTATTTCTGAAACCTTAACGGAAGCGCAGCCCGCCCTGGGCGGGCGTGAGCGGGTTGAAAAAATAGTTTTGTATTTGTTAAAGCGCCAACCTGTACACTTTATCATCGTACCTGTTTATAAACAATAATTGGCTGTCAAATGGCGTAAAGCGCGTCGCGTCCAAAGCCGGTTCCGCTTCGCTGTAAATTCCTTTGAAAGTGTTTTGATTGATGTCAATCTCGTAAATCGCATCCGTGGAATAAGCCGCTCTTTTCAAATATTCATCCGGCAGTTTCGGCTCCTGAAAACTGGAATACGACTGCGGAATGGCGCAATAAATTTTATCAATGCTAATGGAACACTTATTCGGCAAAGAGGAAAAACCCATATTGGCGCGGCTTGTTCCGCTTTTATCAATCAAACTCAATCTGGGATTGGCGCCCTTGGCGTCGGCCTCAAATTTTAAGCCAAATTCGCCGTTTTCTTTGACCCAATTCAGCATCAAGCCGTTGCCGCTGGCAAATGAACTGATGGTTTTATTTTTAACATCAACGCTAAAAAATTCGCTTCCGTATAAATAAGACGGCCTTTGAACCAAAAGAATTTTATCGTTGTCAAACCAGCTCAAGTCAAAATCCCTTTGTGTCAAGGAAATGATTTTCGCGATTTGATTTTTCTTGGCAGCCAAATCTTTGGTCATTAGATTGCTCGCCAATCTCGCTCCGTTTTCAAGATAAGCGATTTTTCTTCCGTCCGGAGAAAAAGTGGCGGCCGAAACCTTTTCCAGCGGCTGCCACATTTTTGAAACCAGACTGAAAAGCTCGATTTGCGGCGAAGTCAGACTGCCGTATTTTACCAAAACCATCAGGCCGTCGTTATTGGCTTCAATCTTCTGCAAATTTTCAAAAATCCGATCACTCACCATTTCGTCTTCGCCGTCTTTCGCCATAAAAATTTGTCCGCTTTTGGTAAAATAAAAAACTTGTTTTTCCAAACTAACGAGAGACGAAGTTGCCGCCGGCTGGGTGGAAGTGGCGGTTTTCGCCACAACCGAAATTGTTTTGGATGTCTGGTCCTGAATAAAAACCAGCGGTCCGCCGGTCGCCCAATAATCAAAAACCGGCTGATCGCTGATGATTTTTATTTTTCCGCCCGCCAATTCCTGCGGCGCGGTTCCTAATTCTCCTTCTTGATCCACGCCGGCTCCGGGCGTCAAAATCTCCTTGGATTTTTTATAAGCAAAATAAACGCCGACCCCAATGGCGATAATTCCCACAACCGCGCCGATTATGATAAAAGTTTTTTTCATTTTTTATTAAATTGAATAATGAATATGATCCGCTTTATCACAAGAAACTTTATCTCCTCCTTTATCGCAAAAAGCATTAAAACCAGCTTTAACAAGATCTTTTACAACATCTTCTCTTTGCGAAACTGGGACATCCATATCCATTGCTTTCCCTTTATAATGTAAAGAATTTGGCGTATGTTTACCGGTTGTAATTGAATTAATGGTTATCGGATATTTTTGGCTTAAATTTTTAGTTATTTGAAGTAAACTTGTATTTACTGCTACTGGATCATTACAATTACAACTGCTACTACAAGCAGTAGCTACACCATCTCTGGCTAATTGACTTATTGAACGTTTTGCATCAAAACCAGTACAATCAGCATTTGTGCTAAATTTTATTTTTCCGCTATCAATGATTTCGCGAGATAATTCTTTATTTTTCTGAGCTTGTTCAGTTTTTGTAAGAGCATAAAGCTCAGGAATTTTATCAATAGGTATTGTTGAATTTGGTTGAATTCCAACTTTTGAATTTTCAATTTTCGCTCCATCTAATTTCGGCTCCTCCAAACTCGTCAATTTCGGATTTATCGTCCGCAAGAGAAGATTGGCGCCGAGCAGAAGAACCAAGCCCCAAACTGCGCCGGTAATCCATTGAATGGCGTCTGATTGCGCCGAAGGATTGCCCGCGGAAACCGCGTATTTTATGCCTCCGTAAATTATGGCTCCCAAAGCGGTTACACCGACTAAGGCTAGGGCGTACTTGTAAAATTTACCCACCAAATCGCCGATATTTGTATTTTTTTCTCCGCACCATGGATATTGCTGGTCGCAGGAAATGTTGGATTGAGCAGGCTCCGCCGCATTTACCGCGCCAGAACTCAAAACAAACCCCATTAAAATAATTCCCACAATACCCATCAACCCTATAAATCCTATTAAGCTGTTTATTTTTTTATTCATATCTATCTAACTTCCAATTTAGCGTTCCCGCTCGCGAACTCAAATTCATCCGCCAGATTTTTAATCACTGCTTGAATGTTTATCCCAAATTCCGACGGCGCCAATTTGTCTATGTTTAACCTTAATATATCCGCGCTAATGGAAGAGCTTTCCGCCGGCCGGCCGTTCACCGTCCAATCAAAAGACAAATTGCTCAAATCCCTGATATCAAAAAAATACGGATACGCCTTGAACATATCAATTCCGCTCGGCAATCGGCCGTTGGAATACGGAGCGTCAATCACCACTTCCGGACTCACCAAAGGAATGGTGATGATTTTGCCGATTTGTTGGTCTCCGTAATCAACAATTACAACTTGCACAATAATGTTCTCTCTCGCTAAATCGTCAACGCCGAAATAAAAATTTTTTATTCCCAAGCCGTCATCCTCGTTTCTCCGCAAATCGTCGTTCACGTACCAACGGACTTTGTTTTTGGACAAATCAACGATTTTGCCGCCATCAATCAAATCAAAAGAAACATCCACCCAGCTTCCCCGCGTTGCCAAAATTTTTCCCGCGTACCACGACGGCGCATAATTATGCGACCGCCAGGTAACCAAAAACTGCGGCTGATTGACAACCTGCGCGTTTCCTATTTGTCCTATAAGCCCCATAAAACTTATAAGTCCTATGAGTCCTATTTGTCCCATTCGCTTTTTCATTTTATTATTTTATCAAACTTTATTGGTTAAATAAATCGTTATATTCATTCCAATGGTTTTAATCGGCAACGCGCCCACATAAGGAATGAATTCCACGGCGCTGGCAATTAAATCCGCGCTAGCTTTCGCGCCTTTCATCCTGAAATAAAACTGCGTTACCGGAGCGGTCAATAAATCTATAATCCCGAAATCGTCCAACCCGACAAAAACCAACAATAAACCGAGCGAATCAAGCGGCACAACATACAAATTCAACATAATTATCTCCGGCAATGAGATTTTTTTATCCATAATTATGAGATGCTAATAAATTATATTCGTATTTATTGGTATAATTCGTATGCATTCGTATATTGGTATCACATATTTTCCTGTTCCAACAATTCTTCCGGATTCGTCGTAATAATCTTATTTTCAAAATACGACGCCAAAACCGCGATCGCCACGTGATTCAAACCCGCGAAAAACAATCCCTCGCCCACATTGGCTTCCACAAGCAAACTTTTTTCCGCTTCCGAAAGCGCGAAGGTTTTTTCCAAAGTCGGAATTGACGCCGGCGCCTGTTTCAAAAGAAGCTGAATTGACGAGTTGGTGATAATCGGCCGTCCATAAGGAGATTCCAGAAAGTCTTCCACGTTTTGGGTGATAGTCGTAACGCCCAAAAAGTATTTGCGGCATCGCTTCACCAAACTGAAAAGAAATGACGCGCTGTCCGGATATTTCATCAGCCACCACGCCTCGTCAATTACCATAATTCTTTTCTTGAATTCCGCGCGAATCAAATTCCAGACGAAATTAAGCACGATATAAACCGCGATGGGCCGCAATTCCTCTTCCAAATCGCGGACTGAAAAAACAATCAAGCGGTTTTTAATGTCCACATTGGTCGGCCGATTGGTGAATCCAGCGTAAGTGCCTTTGGTGAATTTATAAAGCCGTTCCGCCATATTCCTGCCGCCTTCCATATTCATCAAAACCGATTCCAAATCTTCCAAAAGCGGCGGCTGCAAGCCGGTGAAATCTTTTGTTTCCGCGGTGATGCCGCGCGAAGCGTATGTTTCCGTAATGGCCCGGTCTAAAATCGCGTCCTCTTCCGGCGTGATTCCTTTCAACATTAATTTCAGCAGTCCGACCAAATTCAAAATATGGGATTTGAAAACATCCGCCGGCTCTTCGCCTTTCGGCACAATGGGAATTTCAAACGGATTGATTGTGCTTTCCGATGTCAGAGAAATTTTGAAAAAACTTCCGGCCACCGTGTTCGCCAATCTTTCGTATTCGTTTTCCGGGTCAATCACCAAAACATCCGTACCCATTGCCAATGAACGCAAAATTTCCAATTTCACGGCGTAAGATTTTCCGGCGCCGGATCTGGCGAAAACAACCGAATTGGCGTTTTCCAAAGAAAACCGGTCAAACACGATTAAAGTGTTATTGTGCCGGTTAACGCCGTACAAAATTCCTTCCTCGGAAGTAAGATTTGTTGAAACGAACGGAAAAATGGACGACGCCGGTCCGGAGTTAAGCGGTGTCCAAGTCGTCAATTTGTCCAATCCCAGCGGCAAAACCGAAGTGAATCCTTCTATTTGCTGAAAAACCGCGGGCTTGGCGTAAATCAACTGGGCTTCAAAAATCGCGTTTATTTTTTCTTCAATTTTGAAAAGTTCGTCCAAAGAATCCGTCTGCAAGGTAATATAATGCCGATATTGAACATTTTTTCCCTGCCTTGTTGGAGAGTGTCGCGCAAAGTTTCAATGTCCTGAAAAGCGGTTTCCAGCATCGGATCGCGCACTAACCCCTTTTCCTCGCGTTCCAAAAGCTGGGCTTCAATCTGCGAAGTTTTTTTACGCAAACTTTTCATCGCCGAAACCGTATTGACCGGATGGGCGAATATGGAAACATCCATCACTTCCGGAAGATTGACTATTTGATTGAACCAGCCGGATGACAAATACCGCGGATAAGTGAAAATGAAAATCGTTTTCACGAATTTATCGCCGAGCTTAAGGTAAGCCGGCGCGTTTTCAATCGCCGCCGGCGCAATGACGTTTTTAATATCTTTTTCCGACGGCGTATAAGGTTGTGGAACTTTAATTTTTTCCATCTTGGGCTATTTTTAGTTTTTTCCTTTCAATTTTCGCGGGATTGTAATAATTATAAAACAGTTCTATCAGTTCTTCATTGTTTAAAGCCACGGCGCGCAAGCCGATTTGGTTCAATCCGCTTATCACTTGATCGGTTCTCTGGTCTAATTGCGTTAATTTTTGTTCCGTTCCCTCTTCTTCTTTTTTTGTTTTTTTCTTTTCCCAAAATTTCAAACCGGAAAGCAAATCCGCGGCCGCTCCGGCAATTTGAATCGGGTCGTAAGGAACGACCGCGAAAAAAGTTTTCGCCATCACCGCGTTCTGCTCAACGAACGATTTGATAAATTCCGAATATTCTGAAATTTGGTTCCTTAAAAGCTCGTTTTCTTCCTGTTCTTCCCTGTTTTTCAAATTTTCAAGATAAGCGTCTATATTCATTTTGCGCGAATGAATGACAAATTGCATGGAAAAATCCAAAGTGTTGAGAAAATTCTGAAAAGCGTAAAGGACGATATTCTGCTCTTCTTCGGATTTTAAATCAAAATTTATTCCGGAAACCATCAAAACGCGGCGCATTCCGCCGTTTTTCAGAAAAACTATTCCGTTTTTTATTTCGGCGATGTCAACAAACTGCTGAGTCGCCACGCTTTGCTCTTTCATAAAATTTTATTAGTCCCGTTGGACTCATTTTTCTCATTGGTCTCATTAATTCTACCTGTAATCCACCCGTCTCGCAACTTGTCTTTCTCCGGTTATTTTTCTGAATGCCGAAAATCTTTCTTTCGCTGTCGCCCGCGCCCCGAAAATCGGCAACGCTTTTTCCCTCTTGCTTATCGGCTCCTTGCTGGTCATCAAATCCGTCCAAAGTTTTTTTACGCTCGGCATTTTTCTGAAATATTCTTTGGCGCTTTTTTTCGGCGCCGCCGGCATTCCCGGAATTTCTAAAATTCTTTCTTCTTCCTCCCTTTTCCAAATATAAAGCTTCGGCTTCCAAAAAAATCCGAAAGCGTAAAGAATGATTTTCGGCAGCGACTGGCCGTTATATTTGATGAAAGCCAGTGCCGCGGCAATCGCCAAACAAACAGCGGTGATTAAAAACCAAAGAAAAGTCTGAAAAAGAAAAAAAGTAATAAAACTCACGCCGCCCGCGGCCGCCAAATACAAAAACTGCTTCATCGTCAACGGCCCGACAATCTTGTTTTCAACGTCTATAAATTGAGGAATTTGAAATTGCATGGTGTCCTATATTTCTTTTCCCTTGCTTTCATTTTCTATAACGGAAATTTCTGTTGGAGTTTCTTCTGTCGCGGCCTGTTCTCTTTGAAATTCTATATTCTTATTCCTTTTAAACTTCAAAAATTTTCTAAAGAAACTTTCTTTTTTCGGAATTTCTTCCGTTTTTTCTTCTGCCGGCGCTTCTTCTTTTGGTTCTCCTTTAAATTCTTCCTCCGCGATTATCTTTGGCGCCTCTTCTGCCATATTAATTACATTTATCTCATTGGTCTTATCAATCCCATCAGACACATCTATCTTATCAGCCATATCGGTCTTATTAGATGCATTAGACTCATCAATCTGAATTTCTCCCATTGCTTCCTCTTTCGGCGCTTCCGGCGCTTCCGTAAAATCCACCACTTTCACCGTCGGCTTAAACGCCTGAAATATATTTTTAAAAAATAATTTCGGCTTTGATTCCGCTTTTCCCGGCTCATTGGCCTCATTCATCTCATTAATCTCATTGATCTCATTGGTCTTATTCGTCTCATCACCTATCGGCGTGCTCAACGCCGAATCGTAATGCACCACCCTATCAATCTCATCAACCCCATTAGTCGCATTGATCCTATTAGTCTTATTGGTCTCACCCAGACGCCCGAAGGGGGTCGGGGCTCCGACCGAAACGTCGGAGTTAATCTTATCAATCTGAATTTCTCCCGCCACCGACGCCGCTTCTTTTTTCACTGCGCCTTCTTTGCCGTTTAAAAATCCGAATAATTCGCCGAGTGATTTCTTTTTCGCTTCTTCAAATATCGGCCTAATTTCCTCCTCTTCGTGCAAAACCACCGGCCCTTCGGGCATTACCGGCGCAATCGGCTCGGGTTGTTTTGAAATTTCCGGTTTTGGAATTTCCGCGATTTTTTCCGGTTCCGCGCCCGGAATTACGAGTTTTTCCTCGCCGCCGCTGGCGACAATTCTCATTGGCTCCACTTCCGCGGGCTGGGCATATTTTACTTCCCGAGTGATTTTTACGCCTCCGGTTTCACGGCGAATATCCGTCACCACCGACTCTGTTATTTCTCCGCCCTCCGCTTCTTCAATTTCTTCTTCCTCGCCGGATATGGGTAACGCATACGCCTTGTCAATTTCGCTTTTAATCGGACTGAAAATTTTTCGCTCAACTTCTTTGGCGATAATATCCGCAACTTCCAAATGAAGACCAACGTTTTCTTTAATTTCTTTCACCAAATCTTCTTGATGTAAAAGACCCATAATAACAAAACCACATAGCCTAGCAATTTTCCCTATTTTTTCATCTGTTAAATGATTAGCCTCACAAACATCCCAAATTATTTTTCCGCGATCTGGAGAACATAAAATTTCCCGCAAATTAATCGGTAAAATATCCCATCTATTATCAAGTTGTTGTTTGGTAAATTGAATCATAGTTTAAGGCGTTGAGGGTGGCGGAGTTGTTCCCGCTATTGGCGCTTCTGACGAAAAACCCATTGCATAATTAGACATTGTTTTGTTCCATGCATCATTTACTTCTTGCAATGTCACTCTTCTGTTATTTCTATTCATCCATTCATTTGGCAACGTTAAAATTTGATCTTCATAATGTTGTGAAAAAATAGCTCGTTCCTTTGCGCTCATTGTTGGTATTATTTTGGGCACCATTTGATGATTTTCCATAGCAAACGTTTTAGCAAATTGCGCTCCCAATTTATTTACACTGTCTTGTGATAATCCAAGTTTGGCTTTCCCACCATACAAATCTTTAATCGCGGACGCTTCAATATCTTTGCCTTTATATGTGGCAGTAAATTCTCTAACTAAGTCTTCTGACGCCTCGCCTGTGTCTCTTAATTGTTTTGCCATTTTTATATTCATTTTCGCCCCATGTTCAACATCTCCCCATGATACACCCTGCCTAAATCTTCCAAATAAAGCTTGACTTTCATCAGTAATAAGATTTTTTGCATCAACATCACCAAGTAATTTTCTTTTTTGTAATTCTTTTGTAGCGGCTATTTTACGAGGACCGCTGACCGTTAAAACAGACGCCTTCAAATCGGCATCGCTCATATTCGCAACTGATTTTGCATGTTGTTTTAATATATTTTCTCCGCCAGCTGTTTCTAAACGAGTTATTCCTCTAGCTGCATATCCAAGTGTATGACGACCAATCCAACCTGTTTTAGAGGCCCACTCCACTGCTTTTTCCCCAACTGATTTTTCCTCTCCCTTTTTACCAAACCATTTTGTTCTAAGTGGAGCCGTGCCAAGTTGTAATCCCCTTCTCCCCGCCCAGGCGCCGGCGCCCTTGCCTGCTTTTGAAGCCAAATTCATCGCCACATTAGCGCCGGCAATACCCATTGAATTCGCAGCCATTAATCCACCCCACAATATTCCCATTACAACTACTAAATTACCCATTTTCATAAAATCAAATTCCAATCCTTTTTGTTTTTTTGCCATATTATCTATAAAAATTTGATGCCCATCAGGTGATATGGGATCACCAACAACGGGATTGCCCAAAGAAACAATCGTCAAAATCATGAAAAACATCATAACTGGCGCGAAAAAAGTCCAACGCAAAAAATTATCCCACCATTTTTTCCAATATAAACTAGTGGATGGGAAAATCCATAATAACCAAACAATTGGAGATAAGACTAAAAGAATTCCCAAAAAAACATATCTTACAAATAACATTATTGCTATTGCTAAATAAGTAAGAGCTGCTAAAAAAGTAAAAATGACGACAAAAATAAAACTAGACACTAAAAGCAACAAGCCCTCAGAGCTTGATGCCTTGCCAGTAATCATTTCCAATATGCTTTTATTATTTCCCCAAGCAGATCTTTCTGCGCCTAGATTAGTTCCAAACAATAAATTAATAGGAGCATTAACTATATCTACGCCCTTAAGTAGAACTCTTGAATATGCTTCTGCTCCTGTAGTCGTAGCAACATTTCCTGAATTAGTAAATGGATCATTTAAGGTCTGGATTTTTAATAAACCTGTTAATTTATCCGACATAGGAACATTATTAAGATAATTATTAAAATTATCTGTAACAAGATCTGACACACTAATAAACGCTCCGGCAATCACCAAGCTAAAATTCACCAAAAGCGCGGCAACAATTAATTTCCAAAGAGTTTGTTTTATAGCATAGTTTTCTAAACGCAAAATAGTGGCAAAAGCAATGACAATAATCCCCAAAACAAAACCGAGATTGGTAAAATTAAGAATAAATTTCCAACCATTTTTAACTATTGGACTAATAAGAAGTAAACTATTTAATCTAAGGGCTAAATCAACTAGACTAGCGCAGAATGTAAAAAAAGCGCTCGCAATTTTTCCAAATAAATATGACAATGCAAGTGTTGATTGATAAACTGCAACAGAAGTTATTTCGCCTATTAATTCCGCATGAATTTTTGTCGGCACTCCGCCCGCAACCAAAACCCCCGCTAAAACGGCAGAATAAAACAAAAATTTATTTTTACTTGAAATTTTCATTATTTCTACGGATTTGTTCCTCCTCCCGCTGACGGCGCCCGGCATTCCGTTAACTTCTGCCGCAGGCCGTTGTTAACCAATTGATTGGTATTCGGGTCAAGGATATTCTCGCCTTCCAATTGTTTTAACAAATCCGCTTCTTGCTGATTCGCGGCGGCGCGCGCCGAGCCGTCAACAATTTGCTGTTGCAAAGCAATGGTGTTATAAGTGTTCAGGAAATTATTGGCCGCGAAATTCGCCGCCGCCTTTTCAGCATCAGTCTGTGCCGAATTAATTTGGTCAATTACAGTTTCTGCTTCATTGATTTGCGACCGCAAACCGGCGATCTCCGCCGTAAGACTGTCAACTGTTGAAGACGCATTCGCGATATCCGCGGCTGTAACCAGTTGCCCGGTCGTTGAAGTGCAGTTATTCGCCTGAAGTTGCTGTAAAGTCGTTAAAATTTCCCTCGCGTAAACTACGGAATTTCCTTTTTTGGTTAAAAGATAAGTCCATTCGTTTTTAATCGGATTGATTAGATTAATCGCATCTCGTTTATCCTGCTGGAATTGCTGATTTGCCAATCCCGCGTATTCCGGCGGATAGTATCTTGAAGGCGCCGCGCTTTCAGAACCAAACATTTCGGACAAGCCCTCTTTCATTAAACGATTAATAAGCGCATTCACCAAAGCCGACGTCCAAGATTGGATATTGGCGGCCCAATCTTTATCGGAAGAAATAGCATCGCCAACAGCCTTGCCCACAATATCACCCGGTGTGGCATTAACCATATCGTTAGGGTCGCAATAACCGCCACCTGTATCTTTCACAAAACCCTGTCGCTTAACACTTCCTTCTGTTGCGCATTTTTGTAAATCTTTTTCATATTCTTCCTGAGATTTATATTCTGAAACTGACGGTAAAGACCATTTACAATTATCAGCAACTTCTGTAAGTTGTTCTGGATCAATATTAGCCAGAGGATCTTTTGTTGTTCCTTTTTTACACTGTTTCACCCCTAAAAATCCCCTGCTCGCTATTGCTTCCTGACCGGCGGATTGCATGGCCTTCGCCTGCTTCCTGAGTATTTCGTCTTGTGTTAATATCGCCGCGCCGAAAAAATTATTCTGCAGTTCCCAGCTCGCCAAATAGCCTTCCCAGCCGCCGACCGAAAAATCAATATAAAAATTATTAATATTTTTAACAACTTTATCCAAAGTACAAGAAACTCTTTGACTGAATTTCGGCACCGGCATAAACGCCAGTTTTAATTGCAAGCCGAATGGGTCGCAAAGGCCGGCCAGGCCAAGATCCCGCGTCACGGAATCAAACGCGATATCGCCCACATCTTTCAAAAACCCGTTCCAATTAGTGATGAATTTCGGCTTGCCGCCGCCCTGAATCCATTTAACGGTCTGGTCAACGATATAATCCATAATGCGCTTGGCAATGACATCGCGAAGAGACCTGCCAATCACTTCCGAAGCTTTCCAAGCTTTATCTGCCGCGAATTTTACGGCATCCAACGCTAATGATATCGCCTGACAAATCGGATTAGCTACTGTACCTACTGCCGTACCAAAAATATTGGGAATGGCCGCGCAAACTGACCCTCCGCCAGCAGCCGCCCCCTTGCCTCCGCCAGCAGCCGCCCCCTTGCTTTCTGTACTTCCCGCAGGAAGAGACCCCCCCGCCCCGGCGCCTTCTTCTGCTCTTATTCCTTTAATTGCCCCTAAATTACTTGCGCTAACTATTATTAAAATAAGAAATAAAATTATTATTTTTTTAGTCAAGTTCATTTTGAATTAAAAACTTTTAGCGTTGTTTCTTGAAAATACGCTTCTTGAATCGCCAATTCTTCACTAAGAAGGTCGGGGATTAGCTGGATAGATAAAGATGCTTTAATCGGATCTTTGCTGTAATCCGCCATTCCCTGATAAATCATTTTTGATTTTTTCAAAAAAACAATATAACGCTTATGAAGGTCTAAATAAATGGACGGCGTTTTCATATTGATAAAATCATTAATATATTTTGCATAAGTATTTACTATTGAATTAATCCCCGAAACATTCAGATTGTTGGAAAAATCTCCAATGGCTTTTTCGCGGTTTGCGACGTCATATTTCGCTTTTTCCAAAATAATCTGGCCAGCCTTCGCTAAATATTCTTTTCTCGCCTCTTTTGAATTATCCCGCGAAATATTCAATTCGCTGTCGCTTACGGTCGGATTGAAAAGCGCCGCCGGGTTTTGAATACCCGCGATGGCTTTTTCAATAAATTCTTTGCTCGCCGGGTCGTTCGGGTCAATGCTGAACGGGTCTTGGCCGCTTTGGTCCAAATTTTTCATCTGCGTAAAAGAAGATTTCGCCACGAATTCCGTCAAATTGATATTTTCAAAATCAATATTCTCCGGCAGAGAAATTTTTTCCTCTTCGCTCGCGAACAGCGACTTCAATTCACCGGTCAAATTCCCGATACCGCTGTCCTTGATGGTTTTGCTCAGCCATTTAATCGGATTCTGGGAAGCCGAACTCGTGGAATTTTCTTCCGTGAGCCCGTTTTTCGTTGAGTCGTATTTCGGCGCGGAATTTTTTAAAATCATATAAGACGCGATAATCCCCGCGCTTATAACAAAAACAATGGCTGCTATTTTGGTACGCTCCATATTAAACAAATTATATCATTTTCTTTTATGAAAACAATGTGGATAAGGCGATAATTTGTTCAACAGATAAATCCTGCGGCCGCGCGTTTTCTTTTATTCCCAGCCCCGCCAATTTTTCAACCAACTTCTCTTTTGTCATGTTTAAATTTTTAAATTTTGAAATGTTGTTTACCGCCGTCTTCCTCGGCTGCCTGAATAAAACCTTAATAAATTGATAATAATTATCCGCATTTTGCTTATTTTGTTCATTCCAACATTCTTGAGAATGTGAGAATGAACATTTCGGCGATAATTTTATTATAGCGCTGTCCACTTTCGGCGCCGGGCTGAAATCCTTTCGCGAAACATAGCCGATAATTTTCGGTTCCGCCCAAAACTGAACGCTGGCGGCTAAAAGATTCATTTTCGGCGGTTTAGCGCAAACCCTTTCCGCCACTTCTTTCTGAATAAGCAAAACAATTAAAAACGGCTTGCGCTCCAATTCGCCGATGATTCTAAATAAATAACCGGTTATGTAATAAGGAATATTCCCGACGATTTTTACATTTTTGAGATTTGAGATTTGAGATTTGATTTCTTTCAGCGCGTCGCCTTCTATAATTTCAACATTTTTATTGTCTTTAAATTTTTCTTTTAATTCACTCGCCAATTCTTTATCCTTCTCAATCGCAATAATTTTACAATCCAATTCTTTGCATTTTTCAGCAAGCGGGAATGTCAAAGCGCCCCTTCCCGGTCCGATTTCAACCACAACATCGCCCCGTTTCAATTCCAGTGCGTCAACGATTTTCCGCAATTTCGCCTTATTCTTCAAAAAATGTTGTCCGAGATGTTTTTTCGCGTATGTCATATTTTTTTCCATTATAACGAAATCGCTGATAATATCTTGAAATAAACGTCTTTTATTGAATTTGTCGGAATTTCATTCCCTCCGCTATTTTTCGTTGCTTGGCCGTTTGAATAAGAATTTTCATCGCCAGAACCGTAAAAAGTCGATTGTGACTGATGTGTTATAAAGAATAACTTATAATACTTCTCCGGATTAAAAGTAAAATTGTTTCTTACGGGAATAGTTACGGTATTTGAGTCAAGATAATAATCTGAACAAAGTGGACTTGGATAATTAATTTCTCCGGGACCCGGTCTGTTAGTGCAAAAAACCGCGTCATACAAAATATTTTCCGCATTTGAATAACTGGAATCGGCGTATTGGTATAAATAAACAGACAAATAATGTCCCGTCGGGCCGCTGAATTTTATCGCAATGGCGCCTAAATCCCCCGACAAATTATTGCCAACAGTTTGATAAAATTCTCCGTTGCCGGTGCCGACCTCCGAAACCGAATAATCCGATTGCCCGGCTATTACAAATTGACTCAATAAAGAATAAGGGATAAAAATATCTTCACTTAAAGCCGTAAGAGTCGAAGTGCCGCTATCGGTAAAAGCTTGGATGGAAAATTTATATTTTCTGCCGACTTCGCTTATCGTAATTATTGTTGAAGTCGCGGAGGTGTTTATCTCCGGCAAAACCAACGTTGAGCTTGAAACCAAATAACTGCTGTCGGTGATTTTGTAAGTCAAGACCGGCGAATTTTCGTCAAAATATCTCGGTTTATCCCAAGTTAAAGAAAGTTCCAATGTGTTGGTTGAATAACTCGCTCCAAAATTTTGCGCTACCGATTCCGCAACATTAACATCGGAAGAAATTTGAATCGGCTCTGAAGATTCTATTTTAAAATATATGTCTTTAACCGACGAATCTGTTTCTGTTCCCCCGCCATTATCCCGCGCCGCTTCGCCATATTTATACGAGCCAGCGTCCGATGAACCGTAAAAAACCGCTGTTGCCTGATAAGTAAAAAATTTAACTTTATAATATTTACTCGGATTAAAAATAAAATTCTGTTGAATAGGAATTGTATAGTTTTTATCAATATTATATTGAAAACCGAAATTCGGACAATTATTTTCCGGTCCGAAACCGCCGGTTCGATAGCAAGTATTGGTGGAAACAAGAGTTAAATTGGAATAATCCGGATTATCCGATTGCCAAAAAGCGGCTTCAAAATAATAAGCTGGGTTATTTGAACCGGAAAGAAATTTGGCGTGAAATGTTATATTTTCCGGCGAACCCAAGAGTCCGTTGCCGAGGTATTGATAAAATTGCCCGTTGCCGGTGCCTTGTTCCGAAAATGAATAATCTAATTGTTGGGCAATAATTAAAGTGGCATTAGGAATGCTAACTGAAATAGTTGAAGTTGCCGAATTTAGTCCGTCATTATCAAATGCCTGAATGGAAAAATTATAAGTTTTTCCGAAATTATTTTCGCCGATTGAAAAAGAACGTGTTGTTGATGTTGTTTCCGTTGTCGGAAATGTGGAACTGGCGCTAATGTCGGTTATTCTGTAAGCGATGTTTGATCCGCCAGCTGGCGGAGTACCGCTGTAATCCTGCGAAGCGTTCCATGTTAAATCAATATTCATTGCGCTGGAATTATAGATCGCGCTGAAATTTTGCGGGGTTGTCGGCGCGGAACGCGGCTCCGGAAAATTTTGCGAATTTTGCGGATTGGGAGAATTGCGAGATTGCCAATCTGTTCCGCTGTCTGTATCGCAACCATTGCCGGAAAACTCGCTGCTATCATCAATGATAGCGCACTGATTATTCACAAGAGCTTTGCGTTCCAAACTTTGATTGGCCGCAATGTCCGCGGGATTATAATAAATCTCGTCAATAATCGTATCATTTCCCATTAAATAAATAATTGAAGAAGTTGATGTGAATAAAGAATAAGAAGTCCGCGAAATATCGGCGGCCGCATTCGTACTGCTGCCGTAATTATCAAGGCCAACCAAGAAAAAACTTTTCGCGGCAATAGTATGATTGCTTGAAAAATTAGAAAGAGAACTCGTAGCTGTTGTAAATTCTTTTCTTATTTTTAAAGAATAATTTTCTAAATTAACCAAAGCATCAGTCGGATTGTATAATTCCACAAAATCAAAATTGTTGCCAGTTTTGTCAGGATAAATTTCACTGATAACAATGTGGGATATTGTTGAAGTTGCCGTAGAGGTTGCTGTTGACTCGGTTGAAGTCGCTGTTTCTGTGTTTGTCTGCGCGCAATTCACATTGGTCTGCGCTTCCGGACTCGGACAAGTTTGAATTTCAAAATCATTCGCATTATTGTCGGTATCCGCAAATTCATTGTTTTGAAAAATTCGCTGAATGCTTTGATTGTCCGCCGGGTTTGCCGCGCATGAACCTTCACAATCATTTGCCGTTCCCCAACCGACTTTATCAACAATTTCCGCGTTAGGATTTTTCAAAACCAATGTGTTATTATCGCTGATACCGTAATTTTCAGCGACATCATAAATAAAAGTTGAGGAAGAATGCGCGATTAAAAGATATCCCCTCGCGCTTATTGTTTTCCCACTGAACGAATCAGCAATCGCAAAACTTGTAAAACTTGTTCCATTGGTGGTTTTTTTCTGAATATACCAGTTCGTTAAATCAACACTCACATTATTGGGATTGTACAATTCCACAAACTCCTGATAAGCGCTGGATGTTGCGGCTAATTGAACCTCGCTGATTAAAATTTGCGGATAAATTATTGCTGCGCTTAAATTATCGGGACCACTGCTCCAACTTCCGGCAGACGAACCGCTATTACTGCCCACATAAACGCTTCCATTGCTCCCACCGCTTCCGCTGCCGGTATATTTAAAAACGATTTTATTGTTTGTCGCTATTTTTTGAATTTGCTCCTCCTGTTCTTGCTGGATTATTTCCGTTGCTTTTTCTTCCACTTTTTGAGCTATCTGCTGAATTTCTTCTTTAACTTCCTTATTTGGTTTTGATGTTGTTTGCTGAGCTTCTTGAACTTGCCGCGTTTGCTGTTTAGCTATTTGGGGATTTTCAACAGCTTGAATTTTTGTCTCAACCAAAACGGCGGACTCTTTGTCTTCTGAAATATTTTTTTGAAAATTTTCCGCAATAATTTTATTCGCATCCGCGGAAAATTGCTGAGGTTGATTAGAATCCTTATCAATGCCCAAAAAATTGTTTATTGAAGAAAAAATTTTATCGGCCGTTGATTCAACTTTGGCAAAAACGGATTGAACGGCATTCTTTATCCGAGAACCTTCTCCGACTAAAGATATATTCGGCATTCTAAAATAATTAAAAGGAGATAAATCGATAACAAGCGGGTGTGGCGAATATTCTTTCTTAAATTCGATGTCTTGGAAAAATCTATCAATCACACCCGCGCCGTTTAACACGGCTTGACGAGAAAGACGGTCAAAATAAGCATTAAGAATAGGATAATAAGGGGGTTCGGCTTTTTCTAATAAATAAAAAATTTCATAATTATTTTTTTCTCTATTCCATTGTTTATAAATAAAAACTAATGGAAATTCGTTTCCATTTTCATCTTTTCCATACCCAAAATTCCCATCGTCTCTGATAATTTTCGGGTTCTGATATTTTGAATCATTGATTGTGTCTTTGGAAAAGAAATATTTATTGGAATACTCGGCTAAAAAAATTAGATACTCGTCAATTGTCGTTCTATTAATCGGCCTTAATTCTTGTTGGTAAAATTTTGAAGTGATATCTAAATTTTGGCGAGTATATATTTTTAAATATTCCTCATAAGGCGAACCGTAATCGCCAGTCGCTTTTTCCAATTCGTGCGCGTGAGTGTCATTTCTGGTATGCTCCGGCACAGTAGCATCTTCTATAAGATGCAAAATATAACCTAAAATTTGATAAGCCTCTTTTTCATTACCCTTTATCATTTCCAAAATTCCCCGCTCCCAAGTTTTAGCGCCTTTATAAAATCTGTATTGCGCTTGCAATTCTTCATTATGAATCCAATTTAAAGAAGAAACCGGCGTAATGCCATAGGGCGCGACAAGATTTTGAGAAACCAACCTAACCGTTTCTGTATCAAATTTACCGGTATGCTCTCCGCTCCAGCCGGATTTATTTATCGGGTCGTAAAAATGGTTTATCCACCTTGGCGGCGTATCTTCTAAAATAGAACCTTGGATAATCCATTCTTTTTGTTGAGGAGTCAGTTTTTTATCGGGAAAAGATAAATTATAAAAATCAACAATCTCATCGGTCAGGGCCGGATGAGTGGTTTGGTCGTCATAAGCGTTAACGACATTAAAACTAAAAAATGAAAGAAGGGTAATTAAGACAATCTTGAAATTTAAATTGCCGTTTTGCATTTTGATTTTTGAATTTTAAATTATTTTTAGATTTCTATTATTTTCCAAATGCCGTTGGGATATTTTTTAAAACTAATTAAAACCACCCCATAAATTGAAGCGGTGTCCATATTTTCTGAATATTGTGCTTCAATGTTCTTAGATTCTAAAAGTGGTTTTAAAAAAATGTCTATTTTATTAACTTCTGCTATTTTATTTAATTCATTTTTCCATTCTTCCTGCCTATCCCCAATAAAATACTTGCTCGCCAATTCGTAATCGCCTTTTTCAACCGCTTCAATATACATCTGCAAAGTTTCCTGCGGGGTTTTGCCGCCATAAGTATCGGCCATGGCGGCTGCATAATCTTCTTGCTGCCATTTTTTTATTCCTTCTTCATAAGCCCTTGATTTTTTCATATCCTGCCAATATCTGTATTTTTGCCATCCCCAAACTCCGGCAACGTACAAAACTAAAATGCCGACGATTACCGCGCAAAATATCATCGCAAATCTCCAAAATTTATTTGCCCCGTAGCGTACTTGCTCCACTTCGGGACTTTTCAGCTTTTCAACACTTATTTGATTGTTTTGATTTTGATTTTCCATAATTTTATAATTTTGTTATTTTTTTATCGCAAAATAAAAAGGGACGACTTAAATAAGCGCGCCCCCTCACTAGGCATAATTAAATTATAACCCCTCCCTCACCCCACTATCAACTACACTCCTGTGAATAACTGAAGGCCTCCGGGAGGCCTTCAATCTAAAATAATTTCCTTTATTTGCGAAATTTCCAAATTTTTAAGCCATTCCTCTGTTTCTTTTTTATATCCATCGGAACCGTTAAAAATTTTTAAAAGAAAGTTTCGCGATGTGATTGATGGAAAATTTTTAATTCCCATATAATCTAAATGACTGCTCCAGCGATAATTATCTAAAAACTCAATCGCTTCTTTATAATTATTTATATCTCTTTGCCGCCATTCCGGCGCCACTAAATCAAGCGGATTTAAATGAATATAATAAGGGATATGAATAAAATGACTTTCCTCGGTTATTGGAACCGATTTATATCTTCCTTCAAAAAGCGCGCCCTTACGTTCGTATTTTTGATTAAAATAATGTGCATAACCCATATTTAATCTTTGCATAAATTTTAATAACCCATCATCAACGCGCGGCCTAATTAAAAGATGATAATGATTTGGCATTAGACAAAAAGCTAATATTTCTGCTAATAATTCTCTATTTTTTGAATTTTCATTAATATAAGGCCTCCCGGAGGCCTTCAAATCATCTCGAAAACGACGAGTTAAATTATTAATAGGGTTAACATCATTAAATTCAAATAAATTATGAATAAAACGATATTTATCTTCGTCATTTAAAAATATATCTCTTTTATCTACACCCCTGTTTAATACGTGATATATGTTTCCTGGAATAATTTTTTCTCTTATCATATTATTTTTTATATGAAGGCCTCCCGGAGGCCTTCATTATTAAAATTGGGAGTTTTGGGGATTGGGAATATTTTGGACTTTAAATTCGCCCCTGCTCCACGATACGCTGTTGGAGAAAACGCGCTCTAAACTTTGGCCTTTGCCAATTTCATCCCAACTGATATCTTCTATAATCTCGCCATCGGCATTATAAAGAACCACGGCATTATTTTTATAAGCCAATGTTGTTGAATAAAAAATGTCCGGCTGAATGCCGCCGCTGTAACCATCTTTTTGCGCCAATAATAAATGAGATTTCGGCGCGATTTTTTTGTCTTTAAAATTTCCCGCTTTGGTATTATTGGAAATAATTGTTGATTCACTGCCACTGGAACTTCTTTTTTTGATTAAATATCCGGTTAAATCAACTTCAACGTCATTTGGATTGTAAAGTTCAATAAATTCGTAATTCGCGTTGCCGTCTATACCAACCAAAATTTCGCTAATGCCAATATTAATGATTTGAGCTATTGGGATTGGAGTTGAAGTTACGGCTGATGTAGACGAAACAGAAATTGTGGAAGAGGTAGGAAAGATTGGACTAATGGTATTTATGGGAGTTATGGGAGTTATGGGAGTTGATGAGGCGGGCGCGGGAACGGCTGGCGCGATGATTGAAGTTATATTTATTTTTGAAGAAGTCTGTTTCGTTAATTTTTTTTCAGAAACTTTTTCGGAAACCGGAATTTGATTTTCAAGAATATTTATTTTCCCGACGCTTTGAAAGCCGTCGGATGCTTTATCCGCCCTGCCAAAAAAATTTTCCGGCATGGAAATTTTCACAATACCGGAATAAAAAGCCAAACCGACAACAGCTGAAAAAATTATCGCGGTCAAGATAACTATTTTCATAATTGATGTCCGCGTTAGTCCGCGTTTTAGTCCGCGTTAATCCGCGTTTTGAAGTAATCGTTAATATTCAAAACCGCTTTGATGGCGTCGCCGATGGCGACATTGATTTGGCCGTACAAAACATCGGTGATGTCGCCGGCCGCCCAAATGCCCTCGCAGGAAGTCTGCTGAGTTTTACAATTAGCGATGATTTTCCCTTTTTCATTCATATCAACCAAGCCTTTGGCAACGGCGCTATTGGGCGCGTAGCCGATAGCCACGAAAACACCATCGGTTTTCAATTCTTTGATTTCCCCGCTTTTGCGGTCTTCATATTTTAGGCTTGAAACGAAATCTGAGCCGACAATTTCTTTTGTCATTGCCATTGAAATAAATTCAACTTTTCCGGACGATTTGGCTTTATCAATGTAAACAGGGTCGGCGCGAAATTCCTCGCCATATTCCAAAACATAGATTTTTGACGCGTAAGGAAGCAAGTCCAGAACCGCGTAAAATCCGGAATTGCCTCCGCCCACGACAACCGCGATTTTATTCTTCATTAAAGGCGCGTCGCAAGTGGAACAATAAAAAACACCCTTGCCTCCGAATTCTTTCTCGCCCGCGATACCGAGTTTACGATAGCTGCTGCCCAAAGTTATCAAAACAGTTTTTGTTTCAAAAGATTCTCCTTGATTCGTTAAAACCGAAAAGCCCGCGCCCGATTTGTCAATTTTCTCGGCGCGAATTCCTTCCTTAATTTCTATTCCTTCACAAGCGCGCAAATGCTCTTCCAAAACATTCTTCAATTCAATGCCGCTGATGGATTTAAAACCGATGAAATTGTTTATTTCCGCGGCAATCACCGACTGGCCGCCGAAAGATTCGGCGATTAGCAGAGTTTTAAGTTTTTTCCGGCTGGCGTAAACGCCGGCCGCAACGCCGGCCGGCCCGCCGCCGAGAATTATTAAGTCGTAAATCATAAATTATTGCCCAAGCGCTTTATCTATCTCCGGCCGGTTGAAGCCGACGATGATTGTGCCGTTAATGTCGATTACCGGCACGCCCATCTGATGGGATTTCGCGATCAATTCCTCACGCGCTTTTTCGTCAATTGAAACATCGGCTTCCTGATATTCAACGCCGAGTTTTTTGAAATAATCCTTTGCCATTATGCAATAAGGGCAAGTTTGAGTGGTGTAAATTTTGACCATTTTTTTATTTTTCAGAACCGACAACAGTTGTTTTATTCCCAAATAAATCCCATAAAGAGCAGACGATAATCAAAATTCCAGCAACCACATTGCTCCACATCGCCAGAGTGTAAGCCGAAAAACCGAGAATCCAAGGCGAAACCAAAACCCACAAACCGAGCAAAAAAACAATCCATTTGAGTCCTTTCATAATTTTTATTTTTAAATATGTGAATATTTAAAAATTTAAAAACGACCTTTCTAAAATTATATAAAATAAAAACTTCGGGTTCAATACCCGAAGTTTTTATTTCTATTTGCGATTATCTGCGGAATCCGCCTCTGCCCCTGCCTCCGCCGAAAGAATCTCTCTTTTGGCGATGACAATCGCGGCACAGAAGCTGTCCGACCCTTGACGGATCCGGTTCAAAAGGAAGTTCTGTAATCGCAGCATTACACTGCGAACAATTCCAATTGCCCTTGAACATCTGTCTTTCGCCACCGAACGAACGTCCGCCCCTGTCTCCCCTGTCGAAGGAACCTCTTTTCGCTTTGTGGCACTCGCCGCACAAAAGCTGGTCCAATCGGGATTCATCCGGCTCGAAAGGAAGTTCGGTAATTTGATTACCGCACTGCGAACACTGCCAGTTGCCCTGAACCATTTTGCGCTGAAAATCGCCTTGATTTCCGTAAGCCATTTTTGCCTTAATATTATTTATCGTCCCTTTACGTTTAATGCTAAGGCAAAATAGCTAAAAGCTCCTTGTCTTATACTAAACTGCTCGTATTTTATTATATTAATTTGAAATTGTCAATTGCCGCGATTTGGAGTAAAATAAATCCAATGCGAACAAACTTTAAAAAACTTCTCATTCTTTTCGGCGATATTGCCGTTCTTTACGGGTCGCTTGTTTTAATGCTTGTGATTCGTTATGGCGCGGATTATTTCCCCAGCGCCTTGAAAAGCCACTTGGCGCCGTTTTCGCTGATTTTTATCGTCTGGCTTCTGGTTTTTTACCTTTTTAATTTTTATTCGGAAAAATTTTTGAAATACGGTCCGGCCACGGTCCAAAATTTCATTTCGGCAATCGGGATTAACATCGCGCTTTCCGTGGCGATATTTTACATTTTTGAACCATTTTTTAAATTAACGCCTAAAACCAACCTTCTGATTTTCAGCTTGATATTTTTCATTATTGATTATGTTTGGCGCGCCGGATTATCTAAAATTTTCATCAGCCGCGGATTAAGAAAACAAATCATTATTGTCGGCAATTCGCCGGTTATTGAACCACTGCTCAATTTTTTAAACAACAATCCGCAAATCGGTTACACGGCAGAAAAAAGAGAGATTGAAAATCTTATTAATCTTAACGGCATTGAAGCGCTTATCATCAGCAATTCTCTTAAAAAAAATCCGAATGTCATCAAAAACATTTACAAACTTTTGCCGTTTAACGTGAAAATTTTCAGCTTGGCGGATTTTTATGAAACCATTTTCCAAAAAGCGCCATTGGAAGAAGTTGATGAATTATGGTTTGTGGAACAAATTTCCACCGCCACCCGCTTTTACGACGCCATAAAAAGATTTCTTGACGTTGTTTTGTCGCTGATTTTGATAATCGCCTTTTTGCCGCTGATTTTAATAATCGCCATTTTAATAAAAATCAATTCCAAAGGGCCGACAATTTACAAACAGCAAAGAATCGGCAAAAACGATTTTCCGTTCACGCTTTACAAATTCCGCACCATGAAAATCGGCGTTAATGGCCCATTGGCAACGGAGAAAAACGACAAGCGCGTTTTCTTTGTCGGGAAAATTCTGCGCTTTACGCATTTGGACGAACTGCCGCAATTATGGAATATCTTAAAAGGCGACATTTCTTTTATTGGGCCGCGGCCGGAAAGCAGCGACTTGGTTGAGATTTACAAAAAACTGCCTTATTATGAAATCCGCCACATCATCAAGCCCGGACTTACCGGCTGGGCGCAAGTTAATTACAAGGCCAGCGCCTCACCCGAAGAAGCGCATGAAAAACTGCGATATGACATCTACTATATTAAAAATCGTTCACTAGTATTGGATTTTTTGATATTACTGAAAACCATCAAATATATTTTTGTTTCACATAAATGATAAAATGATAAACAGGCTCAAAGACCTTCTTTTTACAAACCGTTCCGCCAAACAGACAATCGTTAAAAACGTTTTTTGGCTAAGTACGTCGCAAGTCGGCAGCCGCTTAATAAGGGCGGCGATTATAATTTACGCGGCGCGAATTTTAGGCGCGGCGGAATACGGAATTTTTTCCTATGTTTTGAGTTTGGCGGGTTTTTTCACAATTTTCGCGGACCTTGGCGTTAATTCATTGATGACGCGGGAAATTGCGGGACATCCGGAAAAACGCTCGATTTATTTCGTCAACGCTTTACGGGTAAAAGCGATTTTAATTTCCATTACCGCGGCTCTGATTATTTTCGCGGCGCCAAAATTTTCCAATATTGAAGAAGCGATTGCCTTGTTGCCGTTTATGGCTTTACTCGTTTTTTTTGACAATCTGCGGGATTTTATTTTCGCTTATTTCCGAGGAATTGAAAAAATGGAACGGGAAGCGTTTTTAGTCGTTCTGATGAATACCGCCATCGCCGTCACCGGTTTTATTGTTCTTAATTTTTATAAAACAGCCGGCGCCTTGCTGTTTTCCTATATCGCCAGCGTGGCTATTTTAAGCATTGTCGCGCTTTATTTAATTAAAGATTTAATTGAAGGAATATTTAAAAATTTTAACAAAGAAATTTTCAAACAATTTATCCGCGATTCGTGGCCATTGGCTTTTACCGGATTATTCGGCGCTTTTATGATTAACATTGATGTTGTGATGTTGGGTTGGTGGCGGACGCCGGAAGAAATCGGCTATTATTCCGTCAGCCAGCGTATCGTCCAAATTCTTTACACCCTGCCGGCAATTATCGGCAGCGCAACATTTCCGACAATAGCCAGATTTATCAGTCAAAAAGAAAAAAATAAAACTCAAGCTCTTAATGAAAAAACAATGTCTAGTCTTTACTTCGCGGCAATCCCCATGACAATCGGCGGAATTATATTAAGCGGTTCAATTATAGAATTCGTTTTTGGAAAAGAATATCTGCCCGCAAGCGTTTCATTTCAAATTTTAATCGCCACCCTGCTTATCCAATTTCCCAGCGTTATTATGGGGAATTTAATAATGGCGCACAACCGGCAAAAACAGTTTTTCAAATACGCCGGAGCCGGAGCAGTATGCAATGTCATTTTCAACGCTTTGTTTATCCCGATTTTTGGAATCGCCGGTTCGGCAATGGCGACAGTTATCGCTCAAATAGTTTATTTCGCCCCGGTATGGCTGAAAATAAAACAAATTGGAAATTTTTACACCTTGCGGCATTTGAAAAAAATAATAATCGCCGGAATTGTTATGGGAATTTTCGGCTATATTTTTGACCGCTTTTTAAAATTAAACGTTCTTATTAATATAATCGCTTGCGCCGGAATCTATTTCAGCGCACTCTACTTAATGAAAGAAAAAATTATCAGGGAAATAAAAGAATTATTCACAAAGATAAAAAATTAAAATAATTTTTCCAATTTTTCAACAATCACTTCTATAGTTAAATTTTCCGAGGCGTATTTGAATCCGTTTTCGCCCATTTCTCTCAATTTATTTTTATTCGCATAAATTTCACGAATTATTTTCTCGGCTTCTTCCAAATTATCCGATTTCGCGGCATACCCGCATTTCGCTTCGTTTAAAACGGAAAACCCGTCGCTTTCTTTGTTTAAAAACGCGACGATTGGCTTTCCGGCCGCCATATAGCCTAAAATTTTCCCGGGCACAAAAGACGTTTTATTGCCGGCGCTCAAACAAACAAACCCGACGTCAAAATCTTTAACAAGATACGGATATTCTTCTTTTGACACAAACGGCTTAATAACCACATTCTTAACATTTAAATCAT
>JAJYWO010000011.1 GCA_021791445.1 bacterium
GTTTTTTTCGTTTTTTTCTTTTTTTCGGGATTCTTTCGCTTCATTAGCCGGGACAATCTCTTCGGAAATAAACAGATTGGGCAAAATTCCGTTATTTGATATTTTCATAGAATCGCCGTTGAAATCCGCGGCTATTAAAGTGACTTTCAACTCGCCTTTTTTCAACTTGCGGTCATGATGGGCGCCGAAAATTATTTTCGCCGAAGAATTGGCGTGCTCGGAAATCATTCTTGCCACATCGTTCACTTCGCTCATTTTCAAATCACGATGTCCGGAAACGCTGAATAAAATTCTTTTTGCGCCGTCAATGGAAATTTCCAGCAAAGGAGAGTTTATCGCCAGATGGGCGGCGGTGGCGGCGCGTTCTCCTCCGGTCGCCTTGCCGATGCCGATAATCGCCGAACCGGCGTTCTGAATTATAGCCTTTACGTCCGCAAAATCAACATTGATGATTCCGGTGGTGGCGATCAAATCGGCGACTCCGATGACGGAATTTTTCAAAATCTCGTCAACCGCCTCAAAAGCTTTGGTGAGCGGAGTGTTTTTGTTGATTACGGAAAATATTCTGTCATTGGGAATGGTTATTAAAGTGTCAACTTTATCTTTTAATCTCATCATGCCTTCGTCAGCCACACGCTTCCGTTCAAATCCTTCAAATATAAACGGCTTGGTAATCACGGCGACCGTCAGAATGCTCAAATCCCTGGCAATATCCGCCACCACAGGCAAAGCGCCGGTGCCCGTGCCGCCGCCAAATCCAGCAGTTAAAAAAACCATATCCGCGCCGCTTAAAGCTTCGGCGATTTCCGCCTGATTTTCTTCGGCCGCCTGCCGCCCCAAATCAGGATTCATCCCAGTTCCCAATCCCTTGGTGAGATTTTTCCCGATATAAACTTTTTTCCTGGCAACGCAAAAATTCAAATCCTGAATATCGGTATTAATGACCACAGAATCAACTCCGCGCGGAAAATCCTCACTCATTCTGGTCGCGGCATTACCGCCGGCTCCTCCGACTCCCACTATCCTTATCTTCGCCAAATTGATGTCTTTGGTTTTTTTATTTCGTTTCGCCATTTATGGTATAAAATAATTTAAAATTTTCTTTACAAATGAAAATTTATCGGAAATGGGCCATTCATTGCTTTTCAACCACTGGTCTTTTGCCGTTAAAAGCAAACCGAGTGAAACCGCGAATTCCGGATGGTTTATTTCATTGCTAATTTCCGGATTCATAATTTCAATTTCATTCGCTTCCGGAAAACCGATTTCTGCCGGCAGCTTCAATTCGTCTTTGGCAAAATCAACGATTGCCGGAATCTCCGCTCCGCCGCCGCAAATCACCGCTCCGGCGGGCAAACGACCGTTTTTGCCGATAAGTTTCAATTCATTATTAACAAATTCAAAAATCTCCGCAAGTCGGCTTTCAATAATCTCCGCAACATCACGCCGTGAAATCGTATTTTTGAAATTTTTGTCAAGTTCGGAAATTTCCATTCCGATTTTTTCTTCAATGTCTTCAACCGATATTTTTTCCTTGCCGGAAATTTCTTTCGCCACGGCGCTTCCGAAAAAAATCTTAATCGCTTCCGCCAAACTGACCGAACATTTAAGACCGATCGCCAAATCATTGGTGATATGCCCGCCGCCGACCGGAAAACCGGAGGTGTGTAAAAGTTTCCCCTCTTCATAAACGCCGATTGTCGTGGAACCGGCGCCGATGTCAATTAAAACCGTTCCCAAATCTTTTTTTATTTTGGTGAGCGCGGAACGCGAAGCCGCCAACGGATTGTAAATCACGCCGCTGATTTTGGCGTTGAAACCGTCCATCAATTTGCAAATATTTCTGTAATTCTGCGAAGGGGCGTCAATCACCGCGCTGTTGACTTCAAGGCGCGTGCCGAACATTCCCAAAGGTTCACGCGCGTCGCCGACGCCGTCAATGATGAATTCCTTGGTCACGGTATGAATAATCATTCTATTCGGCGAAAGTTTTATCGCCTGCGACGCCTTTATCACGCGGTCAATGTCGTCCTGGGAAATTTCATTGTCAGCGCGGGAAACCGCCACTATGCCCCGCGAAGAATGGGATTTCACGTTCGCGCCACCGATATTTATAAAAATGTTTTTTAAAGTTGATTTGTTTAGAGAAGAAAGTTTTTCAAAAACGATTTTCAAAAAATTCGCCGCTTCGTTAATATCATTTATTTCCCCTTTTCGAATTCCGCTTGATGGAGATTTTATCGCGGCAATCAATGATAATTTGCCGTTTTTTTCCGTTTCGGCAATCAAAGCCTTAATTTGCGAAGTTCCTATGTCTAAAGAGGTGATATACATGGTTTTCTTTTTTTTCCATTTTTATTCTATCACTTTTTTTCTTATGAGTATAGCCGAGAAGATGAAGAAGAGCGTGGATTAAAAGGAAATTCATGTCTGTCTTATCAGTCCTATTGGTCCTATTGGCCACATTCAAATAAATTTCGCCCAAAAACTTCTTTTTTGTTTCCGGATGAGGAAAACTTTCCGGCTCCACGAAACTCAAAACATTCGCGGCCTTGTCTTTGCCGCGATATTCTTTGTTTAATTTCTTCATCAACCGGTCTCCCGCCAAATAAATCTCAACCGCAATCTTGTCTTTTTTTAAAATTTTTAAAATTTCCAAAGCGGACTTTTTAACGCCTTTCTCAAATTTCTCAAATCGTTTTTCCAAACTAATAACCAATACCTTATTTCTCATTTCTCATTTCTAATTTCTTCTTTATTATTTCTTTAATAGTTCCCGCGTCCGCTTTCCCCTTCAATTCTTTCATTACTTCGGCCATAACCTTGCCGAACGTCTTCACGTCAACCGCTCCTGTCGCCGCAATCGCTTTATCAACCGCTTTTTCAATTTCTTCGGCGCTCGCTTGTTCCGGCAAATACTTTTTTATAACTTCCAATTCTTTCAATTCTTTTTCCGCCAAATCTTCCCTGTTGCCGGTTTTATAAACTTCCGCCGCCTCTTTTCTTTTTTTGGCTTCTTTCATTAAAACTTCAACGATTTCTTCATCAGTTAAAACAGAATCTTCGCCCTTCCCCCTTTTTTCAATCTCTTTATTCCCCAATGCCGCGGACATTAGACGCAAAACGCCGGCTTCAAAACTTTTGCCGGCTTTTAAAAATTCTTTTATATCGCTGTTAATTTGTTCTTTCAGCATAAATTACGCCAATCCTTTTTTCTTCGCGGCTTCAAATTCTTTTGTCTTCATTGTCCGATGAATTGCCGACCGTTTTCTTTTCGCCTTGCTCACCGGCCTGTCTTTAAATCTGCGTTTTTTGGATTCAATCAAAATCCCGCTTTGTTTCATTTTGGTTGAAAAGCGGCGCAAGAACGCGCTGATTGATTCCCCTTGTCTTCGTTTAATTTCCAACATAATAATGATGAATGATAATCTTAAACTTTTTTAATGTCAACTTTTCTTTCTCTTTACCCTGATTAATCCGCTGGCGGGAATTATTTCAATTCCTCTTTTTTCCAACTCGTCCAAAAACAAATTCATTCCCAAAGAATCGGAAGAAATATGGCCGGCAATCACAACATTCAAATGACTGGCTTCGGCTTCTTTTTTATGAGTTTCCGACATATGCATTCCCACTATGGTTCCGATTCCGACATTGGCGAGTCTTTCATAAATTTTCGCGTTGCCGGAAGTCCCTCCCGTAATTTCCGTCAAAGCTATTTCCCCGCAATGCCGCTCTTTATCGCCGCTGAAAATTTTCACTCCCGCGCTTTCTTTGCCGCTGGCGGCGTATTCCGGAATCTTTTTCAACAAACTAACCAAATCAGACACAAATTCCGGCTTTTCTTTTTTAATTATTTTATCCAAATAAGAAGCCACTAAATTGTCCGCAGGGGTATGAACGCACATCAAAGCAATGCCTAGATTTTTTGCGGCCATTACGTCTTTATTATGATTTTCCGAAGAAACTCCGCGCGCCACCTCCCCCATTCTGACGCTCAACAAACTTTCGGCGATATTTATCGGCACGCCGTAATTCGCCAAGACTTCGGCTTGCAAATGCATCACTTCATCCAAAGCCGCCAGAGCTTTTCCGGTCGGATGGTGCGACAAATACAAATCAATTTCCTTGCCGTTTTCGGATAAATGTTTGGCAATCATCAACTCTCCGGCATCGGCGTCAATACCCGCCATTATTCTTTTAATTTTTTTATTTTCGTCGCCGAAAAGAACGCGTGTGTCGGCATATGGATTTTTCAATTTCTCCAAGTCAAATTCGGCTTTTTCTTCTTTGCTTAATTTTTCATATCGCTCTTTTGCCCGTTTTAAATGTTTTTCAACGCTTTTTCTGCCGCGTAAATCCGCCGCAATCCCCATTTCCATCGCCAAATTGTAAATTTGTTTAAGAGTCATCATATTTTTTATAATATCACAAAAATTTATAAAATCAAAATCGCCCGCAAGGGCGATTTCTGATTTTTATTGGCTCGTTCCGGTTGCCGCGCTGGTTGTCGTTTTTTGACCCAATGCGGCTTTCAAATTATTTCTCGCTTTCTCCACCGCGGCTTTGAAATCAGCTTGCGCTTTTTCCATTGCCTGTTTTTTGGCTTCAATAAGCGGTTTCATCACATCTTGTTTCTTGTCCAAATCCTGCCTCGCTTTCACGAGATTTCCCCGCGCGGTTTTCAAGCTTGCTTGCAATGTTTGCTTGATTGTTTTCGGGTCAACATTGGCCGCGCAATCGGCTTTGGCTTTTTCAATCGCCGCCTGTTCGGCCGTTTTGAACGCCGCTATTGCCGCGTCAACCGCCGCTTTCCGCGAATCAACCGCCGCCTGCACGCCGTTGCGGAATGTTTCAATCGCCGCGTCAGCCGCCGTTCGGCGCGCGTTCAACGCCGCTTCCATCGCCGCTTTAAACGCCGCTATCGCCTGCCTTTGAACATCATTCTGCGCTTTGGATTCTAATTTGGCGAAATGTTCGCTGAAATTTGAATCTCTCTTGGCGCGATTTTCATCAAGCTTGGCGTCGCGCTCATTCTTACGATTCGTTAAAATATCTTTTCTTTCCGTTCTCTTGGCTTCAAGTTTTGATTCACGCTCTTTGACTTTTTGGTCAACCTTGCCCATTGTTTCGGAAAGACGGTTGCAAAACGCGTCTTTTGCAACAGCGCTACCGGCTGTTGAAGTCGCTTTTGGAGTTATCCGCTGTTTAATTTGTTGCCTTATCTGAGCGGAACTTAATGAAGGGATAACCAAACCCGTAATCATCATAACCGCGAATAATCCCGAAATATTTTTAAAATTCTTCATTGTAAGATTGGCCAAAATCGTCAATCGCCCGACTGTCCGCGATAAGCAAATTGGCGTCATTCTCTATATTGGCGAGTATGGCGGATTCGGCATCCGCGTCATTCAATAAAGCGACAACAACGTCATCAACATTGCCCGTTGCCGGAACAATTTCAATTTCCGTCGGCGCTTTGGCGATTTCGGAAGGTTTGTTTAAAACAAACTGATAATAACTGACCGAAACCACAATCGCCAGAACAATCAAACCGAAAACTAATTTCCAATTTATGGTCATAAATTATTTTTTAAAAAAGCGACCTTTAATTTGACTTAATCAAATTTTTAAACTTTTGGAATTATTCTCTTAATTATTAATGCACTGATTATTCCGATAATCGCGCCGGCCAAAATGTCCGTGGGCCAATGAACGCCGGTAAAAATTCTGGCAATCCCCGTCAGCAAAGCGGCGGCGAAAAACCGCCAACCCGCCTTCTTATTAAAAAAGAAAATCGCCGTTGCCAAAGCGAAATAAAACGCCGCGTGTCCGGACGGCATTGAGGCGTTGACGCCATTAGCGTCAATAAGCGGCTGCAAATTCAAAGCTGAAAACGGCCGCGGCCGGCTGATAAAAAATTTAAGCGCTTCGGCGATTATGCCCCTTGATAAAATCAACGAAAGAGAAACAAAAGAAAAAAAATAAATTTTCTCCCGGATTTTTTCCTGCTTAAAAAGCAAAATTAAAAAATACAAAACAAGGAAATAGCCGACATATTCGGCAAAGAAAATTCCGGTCCAATCCAAAATCTGCCATTTTCGGCTCAACCCGCCAATAAGATTGAAAATAGAAACGTCAAAAGACATTAGTTTTTTGAAACGAACGACAAAAGTCCCAACACTCTCGCTCTTTTAACCGCATTCGCGAGCATTCTCTGGTGCTTGGCGCAAACGCCGGTCCATTTCGGGTCAATGATTTTCCCTTGTCCGGAAATATAACGCTTCAAAAGCTCAACTTCTTTATAATCAATCGATTTTAAGTTTTGTGAACAGAAAAAACACTGCATAATTTTAAATTTAGAAAGGTAAATCTTCCGCCTTTATGTCCCCTTCGTCAAGATTGATTTCCGGCAAAGATTCTTTCACCGAATTATCAACCTTTTGATTATTTGCCGGTCCGCCTCCCGCGCTTCTCGGCCCGAATTGCATCCTTTCCGCGACTATTTCCGTTCGGCTGCGTTTCGTGCCGTCTTGCGCGTCCCAGGTGCTTGTCCTCAATCTTCCCTCAATAAAAACCATTTTGCCTTTGGAAAGATATTGATTGGCGATTTCCGCCTGCTTGCCGAAAATAACGATGTTGTGAAACTGAACTTCTTCCTGCTTCTCGCCTTGCTGATTTTTCCAAACGCGGTTGGTCGCCACGCCGAAAGAAACAACCGGCAAACCCGAAGGCAGGGTCCGCAATTCCGGGTCTCTGGTCAAATTGCCGATTATGAAAACCTTGTTTAGATTCATATTATTTCAAAATTTCCTCCAGCTTCTTTTCCAGCGCTTCGTTGCTTAAAGCGGCTTGCGGCTTCGGCTTTCTGATTTCCGCTTTTTCAACCGGTTTTTCCGAAACCATCGGGCGCCTCATTCTTTTCACCGGCGCCTGAATCGTCTGCCTGACTGCCGGCGCTTTGATAATTATATGCCGCAAAATTTCCGAATTCAACTTTAAGTTGTCGCTTATTTTTTCCACGATTTCCGGCTGGCCGGAAAAATAAATATAGCTGAAAAACGCCGATGCTTCCTTTTTAATCGGATACGCCAGTTTTATCCGCGACATAGCGCCGCTTTCCGAAATCTCGGCTCCGAAATTCGTCAAAATTTT
>JAJYWO010000012.1 GCA_021791445.1 bacterium
GGCGGGCAATCTTTTGGGATTTGTGAAGATAGTCAGAGACCGTACGCGCGAAGTGGAAGTATTGCGTTCAAAAAGCGAATTTATCGGCGTCGCCACGCACCAGTTGAGGACGCCGTTGACCAGCGTTCATTGGGTTTTGGAAAATTTAATGAACGATTCTTTGAATGAAACGCAGAAAGAAATGGTTAACGTTGGCATAGGAGCGTCTTCGTATATGGTTAAAATCGTCAATGATTTATTTGACGTTTTTCAGATTGAAGAAGGCCGGTTCGGCTATAATTTTGAGAAAATTAACATCATCAAACTGGTTGAAGATATAGTCGCGAAAACCAAGGAAGTGTGCGCCAATTTAGGGCTTAAAATTTATTTCCAAAAACCGGAAGACGGACAGATTGAAATTTTCGCCGACTCGCAAAAATTGAGCCGGGCTTTGGTGAATATCTTGGACAATAGCGTCAAGTATAACGTTAAAAACGGAGAAATTGTTTTAACTCTGGAAAGAATGGCGGATAAGCCGTATGTCCAAATCAGCGTCAAAGATACGGGCATAGGAATTATGGAAAAGGATATGGGCAAATTATTCACCAAGTTTTTTCGCGGTGAAAATGCCGTCAAATCAATTTCCACGGCTTCGGGGTTGGGGCTTTATATCGCCCAAAATATCATCAGGCGGCATGGCGGAGAAATTCGCGCCGAATCCGAACTGAACCGCGGCAGTATTTTCTACTTCACCTTGCCCACTGACCAAAGATTGATTCCGCCGAAAGAAATCGTTTATGGAGAGGAATAAAATGATGTCAATATGCGAATGTAATGCCAATTTACAAATTGCGAATTTATTTTAATGAAAGATTTTTTTCGGGTTGTTAAAAAATCGAAAAAGAGCAAAGCGCGAATAGGAATTTTAAAAACTTCTCACGGCGAAATTGAAACGCCGTGTTTTGTTCCGGTTGCCACGCAAGCGGTCGTTAAAACTCTGACAAGCGAGGAGGCGGAAGCGGCGAAATGCCAAATTTTAATCGCCAATACTTTTCATCTGCATTTGAAGCCCGGCGAGAAAATCGTCAAATCCAACGGCGGAATCCACAAGTTTATGAATTGGAATCGGCCGCTGATGACGGATTCGGGCGGTTTTCAGGTTTTTAGTTTGGGATTCGGCAGAGATTTGGGAGTGGGGAAGATTATGAAGTCGGGAGCGGGCGCTTTAGTTAAAGTTGGCCAACAGCCGCAAAACATTAAAATCATCGATGACGGGGTTTGGTTCCGTTCGCCGGTTGACGGTAGAAAACTGTTTATCGGGCCGAAGGAATCAATGAAAATCCAAGAGGCGATTGGCGCGGACATTATTTTCGCTTTTGACGAATGCACGCCGCCTTTGGCTGATTACGAATACACAAAAAAATCTCTTATAAAAACGCACGAATGGGCGATTGCTTCTTTAAAAAATAAGGGTAAAAAACAAGCTTTATTCGGCATTGTGCAGGGTGGAAAATTCAAGGATTTGCGGATTGAAAGCGCGAAATTTATCGCTAATTTGCCTTTTGACGGGTTCGGCATCGGCGGCGAATTCGGAGACAATAAGAATACAATGATAAAAATGATTGATTGGGTGGTAAAGGAATTGCCGGAAAACAAGCCGCGCCATCTTTTGGGCATCGGCCATCCGGAAGACATTTTGAAAATCATCAAATCCGGCATAGACACTTTTGATTGCGTTATGCCGACGCATTACGCCCGGCACGGCATCGCTTTTGCCAGTAGCGGCAGATTGGATATGAGCAAACCCATTTTTCTGAAGGACAAGAAACCTTTGGATAAAAAATGCGACTGCATGGTTTGCCGAAATTACACTCGTTCTTATATCGGTCATCTGTTAAAAGCCAAGGAAATAACCGCTTTGCGGTTGCTCACTTTCCACAATCTTTATTTTTTCAATTCATTGGTGGAAAAAATAAGAAACGATATTAAAAAAGAGAAAGTATAATAAAGGATAAATTTTAAAAACGGACATTATATAGCGTTTTATTTTGTATGAAATATAAAAGATTTTGGCCAATATCGTAATAGGCGCTGTCTGATTCGGCGAGAACGGAGAATTGGTTGAACGGCAGGCGGTCGTCGATTTCCATAAAAGACACGGATTGGTCTTCATATTCAATAAACAGATGAAAAGAATCTTTATACCAATAAGCGTTTTCAATTAATTCTTTGTTTTCAAGGGTAAAACTCGCGGTGTCTCCGGCTTTTTTCTTGATGTTTTTATACCAGTCTTCTATAAAATAAATTTCAATTTCTCCGTTGGTTTTAATAAGGGCGATTTTTTTATTGTCCGGCGAAAAGGAGAAATTTTTCACATTATCCGCGATTAAGCGGAATTTTTTTTCTTTGGAATCAAGCAGCAACAAATCGCCCGCTTTTTCCAGAATGCCGATTTGAGAACCGGAAACTTTTATTTCGTTTGCCGTTGACGAGCCTATTGGCAATGAGGCAATATTATTTTCCGTTTTGGTTATTAAATTATAAGAAAAAACCGCGTAATCTTTGGATTTTACCGCATAAATACTTGTATTGTCTGCTGTCCAAGCCAAAATTTTGTTGTTTTTTTCGTTTATGAAAATTTTTTCAATCTGGAGTTTTCTGGCGTCAAAAATATAAAGTCCGTTGGCGGTTTTTATTATCAAGCGGTCTTCGTTAAACGGATGAAGTTTTATTTGTGCGATTGTTTCGGATTTTTTCAATAAATTATTGAAAGAGGCGTTGATATTGAGCGCGGCCTGCGAATCATTAAGTCTGTAAAAATAGTATATTTTGGTTTGCGGATTTTTAACGACAAATCTTTTGGCGCTCAAATCAACAACTTCATAGCCTTTCAATTTTTCAATAATCAAAGATTTTTCCAATTTTTTGGGAATCAAAACCGTGTCAACCAACTCCGCCACCATTGACGGTTCAACTTTGATATTTTTGCGGTATGTCCAATAGCCGTCTTTTTGGATTTCCAGTTTGTAATTTTTCGGCAAAAGGTCGGGGATGAGAGTGCCGCTTTTAATAAGCCCGGATTGGTCGGGAATTATTTTATTATTTAATTTTATAATGACGCTTTTGGGCGATGTTTCAATATACGCGGCGCCGGTTTTTTGAACCCTGAAATTTTCAAAATCAATTCGCCATCCCTGAGAATAAAAAATTACCCCGACGCTAACGGGGAAAAAAATCAAAAAAAGTCCGTAAAATATTATTCGGCGGGTTTTTAAAGTCATTTCAATTCGCTGATAATTCTTTCCGTGAGTTTGTTGATATTGATATCCGTTTTCACTATATAATCGCTGGCGCCGAGAGCCATGGCTTTTTTCATATTGTCTTCTTGTCCAAGATTTGAAAGGACGACGATTTTCGCGTTTTTTGATTGGTCGTTGTTCTTTATTTCTCGTAAAACATCAAAACCGCTTTTTTTCGGAAGAAGCAAATCCAGTAAAACCAAATCGTATTTTTCCCTTTTCAGCCTTTCAATGGCTTCTTCGCCATTCAGGGCCGTGCTGGCGATAATTCCTTTTCGGCTCAATTTAAAAGCCACGGCTTCAATAGTCGGCAAATCGTCTTCAACAAGCAGTATTTTTTTGTTTTGATTAGCCATATATTTATTATAACGCCATTGTAAAATAAAAGATAGAACCTTTTTTCTCTTCTTTGCCGTCTTTGTCAATCCAGAAAGCCGGGGATTCAAACCAAACTTTTCCGTCATTCATCTCCACTAAGGCCTTAATAAGCGAGAGTCCGAGGCCGGAGCCGTCCGGCACAGCCGTGGAAGCGTTGTCCGCCCGGAAGAATTTGTTGAAAATCTTGTCTTGCTGGTTGGCGGGCACGCCGATGCCGTCGTCTTTAACCGAATAAACCAATTCTTTATCTTTTTTCTCCATTTTTATTTCCACATGGCCGTCTTGATTGGCATAGCGAATGGTGTTGGAAAGGAAATTGGTGATAATTTGCCGCAACATTGAAGCGTCGTAATTCACTTCCACGGTTTCTTTTGGCGGAATAAGGTTGATATTGATATTTTTTTGCTTGAATTGAGGCTCCAATTCTTCAATTATGTCGTTGGTGAAAGCGGTGAGGTCTATTTTAATGATTTTTCTCGCGGGTTTTCCGCTTTCAATTTTTGCCATGGATAAAAGCAGATTGATAACCTCGTTCAGTTTTAAGGCGCTGTTGTAAACCCGACTCACGAAACTTTTTTGGTTTTCGTTCAGCGGACCGGCGTCTTCGGAGCCGAGTATTTCCGTATACCAGCGGATGGAAGTGAGGGGAGTCCTTAATTGGTGCGAAGCGACTGATATGAAGCTGTTTTTCGCTTCATCCAGCGCTTTTTCCTTGCTTACGTCGCGGAAAACAATGACGCTGGCCGTGATTCCGTCTCCGCGAAGCGGCGACACTATCATTTCCACCGGAAAAATTTTGCCGGAAGGAATTTTTAAATAAAAATCGTCTTCCAAATCTATGGCCGTAAGTTTCCCCGTTTGAAACATTTTGTTTATCGGCTGTTCTTCGGGTGGCGCTTCTTTATCTTTTTTAATAAAGGTTATAAAATTCAGCAAATTTTTGCCTATCGCTTCTTTTATCGGAGTTTCCAGGATATTTTCAGCCTTTTTATTCATTAAAACAATGTTATTTTTGATATCAGCCACCAAAAGGCCTTCGCCCATGGACGAGATAATTGCCTGCGAACGGTCGCGCTCTTCTTTTAAATTTATTTCCGATTGTTTTACGTCTTCCACAATATTGAAAAGCGCCATTTTCGTCTCCTCGGTTTTTTCAAGATTGTTTTTCAGCGCTTCCAGTTCCGCGGTTCTCTCCTTAACCCTTATTTCAAGATTCATTATCTTTCCGTAAAAGAACCCGATAATTATGGTGATAAAGAGAATAAAAGCGCTGAAAATAATGATTTGGTCCCTGAACTCCGTCGCGCTTAAATAGCCGATGGTCAGAGTCGGCAACAAAGCGATAAAAATAAAAATTAAAACAAGCTTATAGGAAATCTTCATTATATTCCTTCTTTTATGAAATTACATATTCGTCAAAACATCTTTAATTTCCTGGTCAAGATGGGCGGAAAGCATAGGTCTGCATAAAGTCGATTTTAAATCATCTTCAAGTTTTGAATAATAACCAATAAAATAATTTTTTAGCCATAATAAATTTATTGTTTATTTTATTTGCGATTTTTTAAATTATACCATATATATGTTATATTAAACAAATGAAATTTATTGTTCAAGGAGGGAAAAAATTGGAAGGCGAAATTACCGCCAAAGGTTCCAAAAACGCGGCAACCAAGGCATTGGTCGCTTCTCTGCTTACGGATGAAGAATGCGTTTTGGAAAATTTTCCGCAAATCGGGGATACGGAAATAACCTTTGATTTGTGCCGCGCTTTCGGCAGCGAAATAAAACAGGGCAACTCGGTTGTGTCCATAAAAACACCGAGCATTAAAAGTCTAACCGCTTCGGCTTTAAGCCGCAAAAACAGGATTTCCATTTTGGCAATCGGGCCTTTGTTGGCGCGCGAAGGCAAGGCCGAGGTGCCGATTTTAGGCGGTGATAAAATCGGCCATCGGCCCGTGGATATTCACCTCGCGGCTTTGCGCCAGCTTGGCGCGGAAATTGAGGCTTCGGAAAATTCTTATATCGCTTCCGCGCCCAACGGATTAAAAGGCGCGAAAATTAATTTGCGCTATCCGTCCGTCGGCGCCACGGAAAACGCGATTCTGGCGGCGGTTCTCGCTAGGGGCAGGACGGTGATAAAAAATTCCGCCATTGAGCCGGAAATCATTGATTTGATAAAAATGCTGCAAAAGATGGGAGCGATAATCGGTCTGGGAACCGACAGGACGATTTATATTGACGGCGTAAAAAAAATGAAAGGCACGGAACATAAAATTATTTCCGACAGAAATGAGGCGGCTTCTTTCGCTTGTCTGGCGGCGGCCGCCAAGGGAAATGAAATAAAAATTAAAGAAGCGGTTCACGAGCACCTGATAACTTTTTTGAACGCTTTGCGCCGCGTCGGCGGAGAATACCGCGTTGAAGACGATGGAATCGTTTTTTGGAGAAATAACGGCCTTTCGGCGATTGAATTAGAAACCGACACGCATCCCGGATTTATGACTGATTGGCAGCAGCCGTTCACAATTTTATTAACGCAGGCGGAGGGAGTTTCCGTTGTCCATGAAACGGTTTATGAGAATCGTTTTGGTTATGTCGAGGACTTGAATTTTATGGGCGCAAACATTAAAGTGTTTTCAAAGTGTTTGGGCGAATTGAATTGCCGTTTTAACGGCGAAGGCCATCCGCACAGCGCGGTTATATCCGGCCTAACGTCATTGGCGGGACGCGGTTTGAAAGTTTTGGATTTGCGCGCCGGAATGGCGCATTTGATAGCGGCGTTGATTGCCCAAGGCGAATCAACAATAGAAGGAGTGGAGGAAATTGACAGAGGATATGAAAATATAGACGGCAGATTAAAAGAATTGGGAGCGGAAATTAAAAGAATTTAAAATTATGTTTATTAGAAAAATCGGCATAGATTTGGGAACAGCGAACACGGTTGTTTTTGTGCCCGGACGCGGTTTTATCATTAACGAACCGACCATCGTGGCTTTGAGCATGCCGGAAAATTCGGTTTTGGCGGTTGGCAGAGAAGCAAAAGAAATGATTGGCAGAACACCGGAAGACATTAAACCCTATCAGCCGCTGAGGGAAGGCGTTATCGCCGATTATTACATTACCAAGGCGATGCTTAAATATTTCATTTCTTCGGCAGTCGGGCAGTTTAACATTATAAAGCCGGATGTGGTTGTTTCCGCTCCAGCCGGCATTACCCAAACCGAGAGAAGGGCGATTATCAACGCGGCGAAAGAAGCCGGCGCCCGGGAAGCGCCTATTATCAGAGAGCCGATTTTGGCGGCGCTTGGCGCGGGCATTCCCATTAATGCCCGTTCCGGAAGCATGATTGTCAATATCG
>JAJYWO010000016.1 GCA_021791445.1 bacterium
ATGAAAGACATTATTTGCCCCGAAGATTTTATTGACTTATACGGCTTTAAAAACGTTGAAGAAGACATTAAATATGTCAAAAAGATGGAAGATAAGTTTAAGCAAGAAGAGTCTCTCGAAAAAAAAGAATTAAAAAAAATCGCCTCGGTGCTTGAAGCGGTTGTTTATGATCAAGTGGAAACCAACGATTGGCTTGGTCCCGATGCGACCAGCATTAAATCATCGCGCTATGACGATATTAAAAATGGCGTTGATAATATTGTGGAATTTTATAAAGAAGAAGATTTTTCATCGTCCCATATGGCGCTCGCGATTGATGAAACTTTTTCTTCCGATGTTAATGAAAAATTTGAACGCATTAAAAAAGAAATAAAGCAAGGCGAACTCGCGCAAATCAAATATTTTGTCTCTGACCAATTAAATATTCGAGGCGAATTGTCTAAAATACCCCGCGTTGTTATCGGCGCCGATACAAAAATAATAAAAGAAGTTGGCGAATTATGGCTTGAAAAAAATAATAAAGATTTAGCCAAACATCCTATCCAATTTCTCATTATTGAAGAAATGCTATTGCAATTGGAAGCTTTTAAAAATTACGCTCAAAAAGTAAACCAACCGGATATCGCTCTAATTTATGAAAAAACTCAAAAAATACTGCAAAAAATCCATGATGATAAAAAGGATTTAAAAAATTCACAAAAATCCCTTGAAAACGACAAAGTTTATAACGCCATAATAGATAATTTAAAAAACTTCTAAATTGGAGCCAGTGGCCGGAATCGAACCGGCGACCTTTGCTTTACGAAAGCACTGCTCTGCCGACTGAGCTACACTGGCATATATTTTAGAAATTAGCAATTAGATATTAGAAATTAGGAGCGTAAGCGACCCAATATCTCTTCCTCCACTTCATAACGATTGCGGCCGTATTTAAGGCGCGAAAGTTCTTTGATTTTTCCCGCCAATTCTTTATTCCCCTTTTCCGGCGGCAAGGTTTTAATGTTAAACGGCTTTGTTGTGGCGCCGGCCACAAGAATTTTGGCGTAAGCGTTGAAATTGTCAATATTGATTAAGTCATTCTCGCTGAATATCGGCTCAAATTGTTTAATTAAAAATTCCGCGTCTTGCGCTCCGACTCTGAAAGCAACAATGCTTCCCACGTTGCCGAAAACCGCGTCGCGAATTTTTTCCGTCAACTGAGCGATAAATTGATGAGCAATCGTCAGATTAAGCCGATATTTTCTCGCTTCGGACAAAATTGTGGCAATAGAATCCGTGGTGAAATTCTGAAACTCATCAATATAAAGGTTGAAGTCGCGGCGTTTTTTCTCATCCGCGATGTCCACGCGCGACAAGGCTGCCATTAAAATTTTCCCGACAACGATCATGCCGAGTAAATTGGCGTTCAAATCGCCTATTTTTCCTTTTGACAAATTCACCAGCAAAATTTTTCCTTCATCCATCAGTTGCCGAAAATTAAAAGCGGATTTTGTCTGCCCGATAATCGGCCGCACATAATCATTGGCGATAAAATTGTTGAATTTTGAAGTGATGTACGGCGCTATATTCGCCAGCGAGCCCTCGCCTTTCACATTCGCCACTTCTTTTTCCCAAAAATCAAGCACAACCGGATTTTTGACGCGCGCCAATTTTTTATTTCTGAATTCCGAATCCGTAAGAACGCGCGCCACTTCAATTAAAGTCGCGGGTTCTCCGCCGGCTGACGGACTTGAGTCTTCCATCAAGAGTAAAAGCGTATTTCTCATATATTGCTGGAAAACCGGACCCATCGCTTCCCCGCTTTCGGGAAAAAGCCTGTTAAAAATACTTTGCATCTCGTCAACGATAAAAGTTTTTTGCTCCGGCCGACTGAAATCGTAATCAAGCATATTCATCCCGAACGGCCTTTGAATATCGCCCGGGTCAAAAAGCACGACATCATTAATCCTATTTTCCGGAATCCGAGTCAAAATCTCATCAATCAGCGGACCATGCGGGTCAATCACCGCCACGCCTTTGCCGGCTTTAATGTCTTCGGCAACCATATTGGTCATTAAATTTGACTTACCGGTTCCGGTCTGACCAATTATATAAACATGCCTCCGGCGGTCGTCTTCGGTAATGTAAACCGGTTTTCTTTGGCTTCTGAAAAAACTTTCTCCGATTAAAGTGCCGGATTTGGGAAGTTCCGCGGGTGGTTGAGCTTCTTTTGATTTTACCCATTTCAATCTCGGAATGTCGGTGGTGGAAGCCGGAAAATGGAAAATTGACGCCAATTCTTCGGTATTTAAAATCATCGTCTGACTGTCGTCAAATTCGCGAAAAGCGAATTGATACGCCAGTTTTTTGGAATCGCGCGGTTTAACCAGTTTTAATTCCTGCCGGCGCGGAGCGGAAAATTGCGAATAGCCGCCGCTGATGCTTTCCAAAACCATATCCGCCTGATATTGGCTCGGCGCGGAAACCATAATGCGGACGCTTGCTTCCAAAAGCGGCTTGGAAATTTTCATTTCCAGCGCTTTTACGGCTTCATCGTCAATCACTTTGTTTTCCATTTTCTTTTCTTTGTCTTCCGGAGCCAAAGCGCTTTTAACGTCTTTCAGTTTGAAACCGACGCCTTTTGAAATATCTTCCAATTTGGCGCCTTTTTTCAAATTATTGATGTTTTGGAAAATACTTTTCTTGGCGGATTTGCCGGCCGGTCTGACTAAAATTTGAATTCCCGCTCCCTCGCCCACTTCATTTATTTTTGACAACCCGCTCAAAATCGGACTAAAAGTGTCAATATTCGCTTCAACATAAGAACGCAGCGGCAAAACATAAGAAGTTTTTTGTTTTAAATAAATTCCTTGGTTCACTCCGGCCGGATTGAATATGTTATACTCTTCCGCCGGTTCAACCTGCGCGTCTTTCCACAAACCTTCAATCTGCCTGCTTACAAAATCAATTGATTCATTCGGCACGGCAATATAAAAATGAATTTCCTCGCCAATATGATGCACCGCCGCCTCAAAACAAAACGGAGATTTCAATCCGGCCAAAATTCCAAAAAGCTGGGCGGAAAGATTTATTTCGTCTTTGAAATCGCCCTGCTGTTCGCCGGATTTTTCTTTTTTCGGCAACCGCACCGAAAGCAGTTTCAAGCCAAGCGCGTCTTTCAATCTTTTTTTGCGCAAACTCCTGAAAACAAAAAAGAACGCGGCGTAAACGGCAACAATGATAAAAATTGAAATTAGATAAATAAAAAACATTTTACAAAATCCCTTTTTGTTTCAATACGCCGTGTAATTTGTCCGTCAGGGCGTCGTGAAAAGCGTCCAAAACAAAAGCGTTTGTTTTCCCCGCGGCTTTGACGGCTTTTTCAATCCCCTGATGCAAAGTCAAATCAACAAGCTCCTCAACTTGAAGTTTCACATCCGCGGAAGAATCTTGAAGATAGTCGGGCAGAACATTCGATTGCGCCGGCGACGGCTGGTTTGCCGCGGCCTGCGACTGAACAACCGCCTGCTTAATTATCGGATGTAAAGTTTGTTTGACTAATTCCCTATCGGGCAAATCTTTGTGTTCCAATAAACTCCGCTTCTCGGCGATTTCCTTGCTTAATCTTTCAATATCCGCTTCCAAAACTTTATGCTCTATATTTTGAGAATTTAATTCAGACATGGTAAAATAAATTTATGAAAAAATTCTTTTCCAAAAACCTTACTACTAACTGCTTACTGCTTACTGCTATTATAATAATAGCCGCTTTTTTACGCCTTTACAATATAACCGGATTGCCGCCCGGACTTTATCCGGATGAAGCAATGAACGGCAATAACGCGCTGGAAGCTATTTCAACGGACAATTTTAAAGTTTTTTATCCGGAAAATAACGGCCGCGAAGGCTTGTTTATAAATATTCAGGCCATATCAATCGCCTTATTCGGCAATTTCCCGTGGGCGCTGCGAATTGTGAGCGCGTTTTTCGGAATTTTAACAGTATTGGGAATTTATTTTTTAACAAAAGAGTTATTCGCCGGTCGCCTATTTCCTACCGGAACCGGCCGTCCGCTCGCTCCAGCGGCGAGCGGCGGCCTTGACTCTCGCTCCAATGGTCCCGCCTTCGGCGGGAACCAAGCCCATTGGAGCTCCGAGACATTCCGCACGGAAACAGACGGCCGGCTCTTTTATGTTGAAAGCATATCTTTATTAGCCGCCTTTCTAACCGCAACTTCATTTTGGCACATCAATTTTTCTCGCATTGGTTTTCGCGCGATAATGGCGCCATTCTTTCTGACTTGGGCAATTTATTTTTTATTAAAATCCTTAAATTCAACATTAACGACGTCCGACGTCGTTAATGTTCTAAAAGCTAAAAGCCCTGGCCGGACAAGCTATAAGCTAAAAGCTATTTTAGGAGGAATTTTTTACGGTTTAGGATTTCATTCTTATATAGCCTATCGCGCCACTCCGCTTTTGATTTTAATAATCATCGCTCTATATTGGTTTAAAAATCGCGGTTGGCAAATACGCAAAAAGCTTTTACTTTCTACTTTATACTTTATACTTTTCACCATTATCGTCGCCGCTCCTCTGGGATTATATTTTTTGAAAAATCCCCAAGATTTTATGGGCCGAACAACCCAAGTTTCGATTTTTAATTCACCAACTCCGCTGAAAGATTTGGGGGGGAATATCTTAAAAACCGCGGGAATGTTTAATTTCAGCGGCGATTATAATTGGCGGCACAATTACGCCGGCAAACCGCTGCTATTTTGGCCGGTGGGAATACTTTTTATTATCGGCGTCATAATGTCAATCCGCCGCTTATCTTCTGAAAGCATAATTTTATTCAGCTGGCTAATCATCGCCGCTCTGCCTATTGTTGTTTCCAATGAGGGCCTGCCGCACGCCTTGCGCGCGATTATTATGATTCCGCCGATATTTATTTTGGCGGGATTCGGCGGAATTTATATTTATGAAAAGATAAAAAACACTGCTCTCATCAATGAGAGCAGTGTAAGAATAAAATTTCTGCGCTTGGCTACGGCGGTTTTTTTGATAATTTTGATTATCCAAGGATACAAATCTTATTTTATTGACTGGGGGAAAAATCCCAATGTCCAAGGCGCGTTTGCGTCGGATTATGTCCAAATCGGCCGTGAATTAAACGCTTTACCGAAAGAATTGCCAAAATATGTAATTGTGGAAGCCGGCGGCGTTAATGTGCGCGACATTCCTATGCCGACGCAAACCGTAATGTTTATCACCGACACTTTTACGCCGGAAAAACAAAAAGAAAAAAATATATTTTACGTTTTACCGAATGAAAAAAATAATATTCCAATAAATAGCTATACGATTTCACTTCACTGAGATGACGGGGGCGCAAATTCTCCGGTTGGATATTGCATTTGTCCTTGTGGCGGCATTTGATAATCTTGCGGCAAATAATTCTGCGGCGCTTGCCGTATTATCTGCTGCTGCATTATTTGTTGAATCATTTCCGGATTCGGAATAATTCCCTGCGGCGTTATTCCTTCGGGAATTTTTATTCCCTCGGGCAGTTGTATTCCTTCCGGCATTAATTTTTGCAATATTTCTTTATTTAACATTTCTCCCTGAAAAAATGGCTGCGCTTCCTGAGGTTGAAACGGCATTGGTTGATTTTGCGGCATTTGCTGATTTTGCGGAATGCCGCATTCTTCCCGATGCTCAATGCAATATTTTTGGCATTCTTCCGGAGAAGAACAACCTCCCGGACCTCGAAATTCACCCTGCGGCGGCATTATTTGTCCTTGCGGCCCTTCGCCAGGACCGCCAGGCATTCTTGGCGCGCCTTCTGGCGGTTTTGGCATAAATTGTTCAAAACAATTTTTCATTTGTTCGCCAATTTGCGGTCCCGGAGTCAATGTTCCTTCTCTAATCTTTTCTATAATTTCCGTTCCTATTGACGACTCTAAACAACTTTTTACTTCCGGCGGCGCCATATCGAAACCCTCTTTCATTTTCTCCATTCCCTGCTTCATATTTTTAATTTCTTCCGCCGGAATCAACCCGTGCTCCTTGGCAAAATTAAAACAAATTTCTTGGTTGTCCGAATTATTACAAAACGCCTCGCATTGCTCTTTCCCCTTGCAATCGCCAGGTCCCTTGCCGCCGGTTTTTCTAAACATTTCCGCTTCTTCCGGCTTCATAAAACCGGCTTTAATGGCGAAATTGGCGCATTCTTCCGCATGCGATTCATCGGCGCAATACGCTTCGCACTGTTCTTTGCCTCTGCAGCCTCCGGGCATTTCACCTTTCAGCATCAAAGGCATTATTTTACGCGCGTTTTCCGCTTCTTCAGGAGGAATAAATCCGGCGGCCACGGCAAAATTCAAACATTCTTCCATATGTTCCGTTTGAGAACAATAAGCGTCGCACTGTTTTTTGCCGCGGCAATTTCCCGGCGGTTTAATGCCGGATTTCATCGCTTGCGCCGCTTTTTTGGCCTCAGTTAATTCTTCCGGAGGAATAAATCCGGCTTTTTCGGCGAAAGCAAGGCATTCTTCCATATGCTCCGGATTATCGCAATACGTTTCACAATCGCTTTTTCTCTTGCATCCACCCGGAAGCTGCGCGCCTTCTTTCAGCGCCTTGGCAACTTTTTTCGCTTCTTCCAATTCATCGGAAGAAATTAAATCGTTTTTCTCGGCAAACGCCAGACATTCGTCAATATGAGCATTATCGTCACAATACGCCTCGCATTCGTTTTTCCCCTGACATCCGCCCGGCCCTTCGTCTATTCTGGCAAATTGCTTGGCTTGCTTGACTTCTTCTTTGGAAATTAAATCATGCTGTTCGGCGAAATTAATGCAAGGAATCATATTATCTTTCACTTCGCAGAAATTTCGGCAAGCGATTTCATCTTTGCAATTTCCCAATTCTTTTACCGGATAAGAAATATTTTCTATCTGCGCCTGAACGATTATCAAAGAACTGACAAAAATCCCCAAGCCGACAATAATCGCGAGAAGAAAAAATTTTTTATATTTTCGCGTTTTTGTAATCATTTATGATAAATTATCCCCCAAAAGGATTTTTATAAACGTCTTTAAATGGATTCGTTTTCGCTTCTTCAAAAGGATTGGTTTTCGCTTCAAAAGGATTAGTTTCGGGTATTTTTTCCGCGGGATTTTGTATTTGTTCGTAAATTTGTCCGCCCAAGGTTTGCGGTTGTTCCGTTGCCGGCGCTTTTTGATAATATTTTTTATAAATAAAAAAACCGCCAATAATCAAAACAGCGGCAATAATGATTGTTATAATTGCCAACAACGTTTTTTTGCTTTTTATCGGCTGAACAATTTGTTCCATTTGTTCATATTCATTATAACACGCTTTTTTAATTCCACCTGTGGAAAACTTTTATCCGTGCCTGATTACCATCGTATCCCCGTCTTGCGCCACATAATCTTTTCCTTCCAAACGGAGCCAGCCTTTTTGTTTGGCTTGGGCCCAACCGCCGGCCTCTAATAATTTCTCGCAATTTATCGTTTCCGCGCGAATGAATTTTTTCTCAAAATCAGTGTGAATTTCTCCGGCTGCCTGCGGCGCCTTACTCCCTTTTCTTATTGTCCAAGCTCGCGTTTCGTCCTCGCCGGTCGTAAAAAAACTCATAAGCCCGAGGATTTCATAAGCTTTTTTGATTAATTCTCCAATCATAACGACGTCCGACGCCGTTAAATCCATAATTAAATAATCGATGTTCAAAGATTTTATTTTATTTTTCAGCTCCCCGCTCACATCGCTTTCTTTTCCGTTTAATAAATAAATCTGCGGTTTGGCTGTTAATAAATTAAGCTCGCTTATTCCACTATTCGCGCGAATTAAAGATAAAAGATTTTCCGATAAAGCGAGAATATTTCCTTTTCCAAGCCACTGTTTAATTTCGTTAAGTTCGTTAAAAAGTTTAACCGCGTCTTTATTGCCGCTTCGCGATTCCGATTCCGCTTTCCCTAATCTTTTTTCAACTGTTTCCAAATCTTTTAAAACAAGTTCCGTATTGATAATTTCCAAATCGCGCAAAGGGTCAACTTTTTCTTCAACATGAATAATCTCCGCGTTTTCAAAAACGCGAATCACTTCTATAATGGCGTCCACCTCGCGGATATGGCTTAAAAATTGATTTCCCAAACCCTCGCCTTTATACGCGCCTTTTACCAATCCCGCAATGTCGTAAAATTCCACAACCGCCGGAATGATTTTTTTTGATTTGCTCATTTTCGCCAATTTTTGCAAGCGCTCGTCGGGAACGGCAACCACGCCCACATTCGGGTCAATGGTGGCGAAAGGATAATTGGCGATATTAATCTCCTGTTTGGTGAGAATTTTAAAAAGCGTGGATTTACCGACATTTGGTAACCCCACTATTCCGATTGATAATTTCATAATTTAATCACAAAAGAAGGTTAATCCCGCCTTGGCGGGACCAACAATTCCGATAAAAAGTTTCATAGATTTTAATACTCTTCTGCTATCGCCTCAGCTTTTGTCTTTTGAACCCTGTCCGCGGGATGGTGTGCCGGAGAGTAAATCGTGTAAAGTTTTAATGCGGTTGCGCCGGTATTTTTGAAATTATGTTTGATTCCGGCGTCAACGAAAACCAAGTCGCCCTCTTTGAGCGGCGACGCGATGTCTTCAATCACCGCTTCGCCGCTCCCTTCCGCAAAAACTAAAACTTGGTCAACGGTTTCGTGGATTTCCTCGCCGATATCTTCGCCCGGCAACAAGCTCATCAAAACCACCTGCGAATGTTTGCCTGTATTCACAACCTGCCGAAAATTTTCATTTTGTTTGGCAAGTTCAATAATATTTTTATGAAAAGCCATAAATTTAGAATTTTAGATTTTAACTATGCGACCTTTAAAAATTTGGGGTGCCTAACGGGAATCGAACCCGTGTCGAGAGTACCACAAACTCCAGTGTTACCATTACACCATAGGCACCATCAATAAATTCGGTGCGCGGGAGAGGATTTGAACCTCCAAGCCCTTGCGGGCGCTACCACCTCAAGGTAGTGCGTCTGCCAGTTTCGCCACCCGCGCATTATTAAACACATAATTTTTAAATTTCATGCGCTTTAGCGACGGTCGGACTTCGTCCTGCCAGTTTCGCCACCCGCGCAAATTACGCCGCCACGCCGATTTTTTGGCGAGAAACTTTTTTGGAAACTTTTCTCAAAAAATAAAGTTTTGATCGATGAACTTTTTTAGGAGAACTTAGAATTTCAACTTTTGCGATTATTGGAGAATTAATCGGATAATTTTTCTCAACCGCAATATCGCCAAACATCGCGCGCACGGTAAAAGTGGCGCCGGTTTCCTTGCCGTGTTTTCTGGCAAGCACCACGCCCTTAAAATTACTGATTCTTTCCTTATCTTTTTCCTTAATTCTCTCCGAAACCTTCACAACCGCCCCTGATTTGATTTTTTTCAAAATTTCCTCGTTTATCATAAATAACAATTTAATTCAAAAAAGATTTTAAGTCAATAACTATTTCCCTAATCTCCTCTCAACGCCTCTGAATTTTTCAACTGTTTTTTTAAATTCTTTTTCCGAAAAATCCGGCCATAGCGTTTCGGTAAAATAAAACTGGGCGTTTGCGGTATCCCACATCATAAAACCTTCAGACCAATGCGACCAATTCGCTTCTCCGCCGGTACGGACAACCAAATCAACCGGCGGCAAATCTTTCGTCCAAAGATTATTTTTAATCGTTGCGTCAATAATTTTTAATTTCGCTATTTTCTTAATCGCCTCTTTCATTTCGTCCATCCCGCTGTAAGCAAGCAAAAAAGTCAGATTGAAATTTTTGTAATTTTTTGTCGCCTCCATCGCTTCTTTTATGGCGCGCTTCGCTTTTTCCGGAAAAAATTCTTCCCACCTGCCCAAAACGCGAATTTTCACTTTCCTTTCGTGAATCATTTTGTCTTTTGCCAATCTTTTGAAATATTCTTCAAACAACCTGAACAAAAAAACTTTTTCCATTTTCGGCCGCTTCAAAACATTGCCCACCGAACAGCCCCAAAAAGTGAAGTAAGGGATTCCGGAATTGACAGCGGCTTCCAGAATTTTCTCCGCGGTTTTCGCGCCTTCACGATGCCCAAAAAAAGACGGTATTCGCTTCTTTTTCGCCCAACGCCTGTTGCCGTCGGGAATAATGGCTATGTGGGTTAATTTATTCATTTTTGGACCTAGGCGGAATCGAACCGCCGTCTCGTCAATGCGAATGACGCGTGCTGCCACTATACCATAGGCCCGTTCGGGGTGCCGAGATCCGCTAACTGGCGGAGAACTCGAGTTTCATAAGTTTCTTACGAAATTTCCAGTGAATGCTTCGCATTCCCGTTCAGAAACTTTTTCGGGCCGCCGGGAATTGAACCCGGTTCTCACGCACCCGAAGCGCGTATACTACCGGTGTACTACGGCCCGAAAAAGTTTCTGAACCCCAAAGTGTTTATATTATTATACCCCACCTCAATAAACCAAATAAAATCCTACCAGTTTTTTTATTTTTTTGAAAGAGGTATAATTATTCCAGAACAAAAAAGGAGGTGAAATACGATGGAACCGAAAGAAATCGAGATAATCAAAAAACTGGTTGAATTTTTAGAAGTCGCCAGAAAATCCAACCATGTGACTTATCACGCGATGGTTGACAGCGAAAATCTGAAAGAAATGCTGAAAGCGGTAAAAAAAATAACGCAGTGGAGCGAAGAAGATGAAAAACGAGTTATTGAACTCGCGGAAAAATTCAAAAAAGAAACGGAGGGGAAAACGCTGAAAGAAAAAAGCGATAAGTTGAAAAATATTATGAAAACCGGCGGTCGCACCGTATTGATAAGCGCGATAGCCGGCGGTATCGGCTTTGCCACTTATCGTTTACTAAAAACAAATGGCGCCAAGAAATAGGCGCCTTTATTTTACATAAAACTTTGATTTTATTTCTTCTTCTATTCCTGATTCAAATTCGTTTTTTCGTTCCCGCGCGGCTTTCGCCATTTTTTCAAGTTCAACGTCGCTCAATTTCCATAATTTCTCAACTCTTATTTCTAATTTCTTTTTATCGTTTTTCTCCGGTTTTTCAATCACCTCATCAAGTAAAATTGATAAAATCCAGCCGATTTTATGACCAGGTTTGATTTTCAAAATCTCCATAATGCTGTCACCGTTAATTTTCAGCATTTTCGGCGAAATCGGGTCGCGCTTCACTTTTTCAATCATAAAAAGCAAATGCCGCAATTTGTAAGGCAGGGCTTTGGGCACGCCGGAACCGATTCTGTCCGCCTCGCGCACTTTTATTAAATCGTCTATATTTTCGGCGCCAACACGCGCCAGAAATCTCCGCACTCCGGAAGCGGTCACTTCACCGACATTGTAATAAAAAAGATGATACCGAACCAAATGAATGACTTTTTCGGCGATGTTGTTGGGAAAGCGCAAATTATCCATAATTTTCGCCGTTATCTTCGCGCCGACAACTTCGTGGTTGTAAAAAGTGCAATCCGGGCCTTCGCCGGCTTTTGTTCTCGGTTTGCCGACATCATGAAGTAAGCTCGCCAGCCGAATTTCCAAAGAATAATTTTTCTTGGCCGCATAATCCAAGGCCCGCAGATTATGTTCCCAAATCGTGTAAATATGGTGCTTGTTTTGGCCGTTATCAATCCCCTCGCGCAATTCCGGCACAATGTATTTCAGCAAACTGGTTTCTTCAAGCAGCTCAACTCCCCTTTTCGCCAAGGGCGTCATTATGATTTTTATAAATTCGTCGCGAATTCTTTCTTTGGCAATCATTTCAATTAACCCGGCTTCTTTTTTAATCGCCTTGAAAGTTTTTTCCTCTATTTCAAAACCAAGCTGAACCGAAAATCTTATCGCCCGCATCAAGCGCAAAGCGTCTTCGTTAAACCTTTCTTCCGGCTTGCCGACAGTGCGAATGATTTTATTCTTAATATCTTTTTGCCCATTAAAAATATCGATTAATTTGCAATTCGCATGCATTCGCAGATTGGCATCACATTGTAATGCTATGGCATTACAAGTAAAATCGCGGCGGCTTAAATCCTCCTCTACTGTTTTGGCGAATTTAATCTCATCCGGGTGCCGCTTGTCTGTGTATTTTCCTTCTAAACGAAAAGTTGTTATTTCCACAATTTTTAACCTTTCATTTTCGCTTTGAGTTTTCACGGCAACGGTTCCAAATTTATTTTCATAAACGCTATCCGGAAAAATTTTCTGAATTTCCTGCGGCTTGGCGTTAGTCGTGATATCCCAATCTTTCGGCTCCTTATCCATCAACAAATCCCTCACGCACCCGCCCACCAAATACGCTTCAAAACCCGCTTTTTGAAGCTTTTCGCAAATATCCAAAATTTCTTCGGGGATATTGAATCTCATTAAATTTTATTATAAACTAATTCATATTATCCGCAAACAATTCGTCTTTAAACAAGTTATCTGAAATAAATTAAATTTTTATGCTTCCAAAACCTTACAAAAACGCAATAATCTATGAGGACAAAAAACTTTATGCCTGTTTAGCCAATGAACCTATTGTAGATGGTCATACGGTTGTTGTCTGGAAAGATAAGGTTGCTGACTTACATTTACTCACCAGAAAAAACTATGAGTATTTAATGGAAAGAGTAAATGAAATTAGAAATGCAATGTTAAAAGCGCTAAGAGTTGAAAAGGTCTATCTGTTATACATGGACGAGACGAAACAAGTTCATTGGCATCTAGTGCCTAGATACAGCAAAAGGGGTTTTGTAAATTTATTACAAAGGCCTGAAAAAATAAAAGACTTCTCACTCGATAATAAAATACGAAAGTATTTAAGCATAAAAATTTAATTTACATCCAATAACACCGAATATGAGGAAAAATGAAATTCGCTTTTATAGATTATGGACTTGAATTTCATTTTTTACCCAAATTTTTGCCCTTTTCTTCTCTTGAAATATAATAAGGAAGCGGGCAAAAACTTCGTTTATTCGGATACGTTAAACGAAATTTTGTTCAAAAATATTTTTCCTTGAACAATTCTATGGAATTGTTCAAGGATTTAGAAACCGCATCGGCGGATTTTTTATTGAGCCCTTTTTTGATTTTTTTGGAAAGAAAAAAGGTCACTGAGTATTTCAATGACCTTGGAATGTGAAAAAAGTTTAAAGTTACTCTTTCTTATCCACTGCGAATCTCATAAGAAATCCAAGTGCTGTGATTCCCCAAAATGTTGCGAATCCGTAGTAAATACTGTGTGAGCCTATTGCCACTGCAAACGCCGACAATAATGCTAAGACATAACCCATCCCAAAATTAGGATTTTTCATAATAGCCTCCTATGTGATTGTTTATGAACAATTTAACGCCAAATTAGCATCTAAAATAAAATAACATAAAAATAACTAATTTGTCAAGCCTACGCGTCCCCTACCCAACATCCAAAATATTATTTACACTATGCTTATGTCCTCGTAGTGAAATGGATATCACGACTGCCTTCGAAGCAGTTATTGGGGGTTCAAATCCCTCCGAGGACGCAAGCGAATGAAATGAGCGCCGAATAAAATGAGTGCAGTGTCGAGGCTAGGGATTTGAAGGGTTCTACGAGCGCAATCCGCCTTTGGCGGATGAGCACGTATAGAACCCAGGGACATAATCCCTCCGAGGACACAAATTTTTCTTGATTTTTAAATTTTAAAATTTTATATTTAAATGTGTTCAGCGCATCCCTAGCTCAACTGGCAGAGCAGATCCCTCTTAAGGATAAGGTTCCGGGTTCGACTCCCGGGGGATGCACAAAAATTGAAAAATTAAAAATAAAAATGTAAAATAACCAAACGCGGGGTTAGTATAGTGGTAATACACCTCCTTGCCATGGAGGAGACGCGAGTTCGATTCCCGTACCCCGCTCCAAGATTTCACTTTCATTTGACTTGTTAACATTTTACCCTTTTAATCGTTATATATGATAGATGGTGAAAAACAACTAATTCAAGATGCCATCGGTGGCGAGGCTTCGGCTTTTGGCCTGCTTTATGATAGATATCAGCCGCAAATATACCGGTTTATCTATCTTAAGGTCAGTCATCGTGAGGAAGCCGAAGACCTCTGCCATCAAGTATTTCTGAAAGCTTGGCAGAACATTAAAACCTATAAGCATAAAGGATTCCCCTTTTCCGCTTGGCTTTATGTTATTGCCAGAAATAAGGTAATTGACCATTACAAGCAAAACAGAATAACCATTGATATTGAAACCGTACATTTATCAATTGAAGACAGAACGGCGGATATGAATGATGCGAAACAAGCAATCGCCAAACTTTCCCCGATTGAACAAGATATTGTCATTATGAGATTTGTGGAAGATTTGCCGATAAAAGAAGTGGCGAAAAATTTAAATAAAAGCGAACTCACGATAAGAGTGACGCAAAACAGAGCGATAAAAAAACTGCAAAAAATATTAAATCAATGAAAAACGATTTGTTTACAACTTTAAAAGGATTAAAAAATATCCAACCTGACAGCGAATACTCAAATAATTCGCGGAATTTTATTTTATCTCAAACGCAGATTAGCGCCGATTTAAATACTGATTTACGCGGATTTAAAAATTGGTTTGATTTGAAACATTCTTTGATGCTCGCCGGAGCGCTGGCCAGTTTCATTTTTATAGTTTTAATCGCTGTTTCCTATCTTCCGGGCAATAAAAACAGCCTTGTTGCCGAAGCGAACGAAATCAACGCTTCCATTCAAGTCAAACTGGATGAAATCGGCTACCAACTGGATAACCAAAAAATAGATTTTTCAATGGCGTCAAACATCCAGAATATCCTCAAAACAACCGTTGACGAACTCGCCCAAGCCCAGGAAGAACTGAAAAACAACCCGGACAAACTCAAAGAATCGGTGAAAAAAATCAAAAAAGCCGAACAAGATATAGCCAAAATAAACGAACTTCTGCAAAGCAAATAAAAATCCCGCCATTAGCGGGATTTTTATTTAAATGCTTAAATATTTAAATCTTTAAATATTATTTAACGGCCTCTTTCAAAGCTTTAGCGGCTCTGAATTTCGGCTTAATGGAAGCAGCGATTTGAATCCTTTCTCCTGTTTTCGGATTGATTCCCATTCTTGCCGCTCTTTTCGCAACCTTAAAAGTTCCGAAACCGGCAATAGCCACTTCTTCTCCTTTGGCCATCGTCTTGGTAATGGTGTCAAAAATAGCGTTAATCACTTCCGCCGCGCGCTTCTTCACTTCAATTTCGCCGGCTTTCATTACCACTTCAACAAGATCTTGCTTCTTCACGAGTTTATAAAGTTTATAAAGTTATAAGGTTATAAAGTTTTTTTACTTTATAACTTTATGAACTTTATAACTTTTAACTAACTCTTTCGACCTTTATTTATTTGCTTTAATTATACAGATAAAACCTAATCAAAACAACCCCCTCTATTTCGCGTATTCCGCCGACCTTGTTTCCCTGATAACATTCACTTTTATCTCGCCGGGATATTTTAATTCGGCCTCAATCTTGTTCGCGATGTCCCGCGCCAATTGCAAAACCCCAAAGTCATCAATTTTTTCCGGAACCACAAAGACTCTAATTTCCCTTCCCGCGGAAAGCGCGTAAGCGTTTTTCACGCCTTCAAATCCGGTGGCGATTTTTTCCAATTCCTCCAAACGCTTAATGTAATTTTCTAAAGTGTCTCGGCGCGCGCCCGGCCTGGAAGCGGACAAAGCGTCGGCAGCCGCCACAATAAACGATTCCGGCGTTGAGAACGGATATTCCTCGTGGTGCGCTTCCATCGCCTTGATTATTTCGTCTTTGATTCCGAATTTTCTCAAAATCCTCTGTCCCACTTCAACGTGTTTCCCTCCGACTTCCTGATCAACGGCCTTGCCGATGTCGTGCATTAAAGCGCCGGTTTTGGCTATTTCCACATTGAGCCCTAATTCCTCCGCCAATAAACCCGCAATATGAGCGCATTCAATGGAATGATTTAAAACATTCTGGCCGTAACTGGTGCGGAAATGAAGCCGCCCCAAAAGCTGGATTATTTCTTTAGGCAGATTGTAAACGCCGACTTCGTAAGCCGCTTCCTCGCCTTTTTCCATCATTCTTTTCGCGATTTCCTGCCTCGCTTCTTCCACTTTTTCCTCGATTTTCGCCGGTTGAATCCTGCCGTCTTTCACAAGCTTTTCCAAGGCTGATTTGGCGATTTCCCGCCTCAACGGATCAAAAGAAGAAATAATTATCGCGCCCGGCGTCTCGTCAACGATAAATTCCACTCCGGTTTCGCGCTCCAAAGCCCTAATATTCCTTCCTTCGCGGCCGATAATTTTTCCCTTCATATCCTCGTCTTCAAGATTAAAAACGCTGGTGGTAACTTCGGCGACATGCGAACGCGAAAGCCGCTGTATTGCCGCCGTCATAATTTCAACTCCCTTGCGTTCCATTTCCTCATTCCGCTCCTTAATCATTTTTTGCGCAACTTGTGCCAAATCATCCTTAAATTTCTCCCTTACGCTTTCCAAAAGCTTTTCCTTCGCCTCAACTTCGCTGAGTTTGGCGATTTTTTCAAACTCCAAAGAAAGTTTTTGTTTATCTTCGTCAAACCGGACTCTGGCGGCTTTTATTTTTTCAACATCTTCCTTAACTTGCCCCTCCTGGAAACGAATATCCTGCCATTGCCTTTCCAGCGTTTCTTCCCGCTTTAAAAGGCGCTCCTCAACGCGGTCCAACTGCGATTTCCTTTCTTTTTCTTCTTTTTTTATTTCCTCGCTTAAATCAACCGCCTTTTTTTGCGCTTCAACGATTATTTCTTTCGACTTTAATTCCGCCTCTTCCAAGCGTTTTTTTATTATTTGCTCAACCGACCCTTCCTTTTTGGCGGAAAGATATTTTTTAGCGATATAGCCGGCAAGAAACCCGGCTAAAATTAAAACTGCCCAAAAAATTGGATTCTGCATAATTAAAAAATCTGCGAATTGCAAATTCGATACGAATATACGAATTTTTCATATGGTCGTAAGTATTCCGCATTTCGCAGTTTATTGGTTTTTATAACTTATAATCATTTGCGACAAATCAATTATAAGGTTAAAATAAAACAAAGTAAAGTATGAAACAAACTATTGCCTTAATCATTTTGGACGGCTGGGGAGTGGGACGAAGCGACCAATCCAACCCCATTTTTGCCGCCAATCTTCAAAATATCAATTATATTAAAGCCAATTTCCCTTTGGCCAGTTTACAGGCGTCCGGAATCGCTTCGGGAATCCCCTGGGGCGAAGAAGGAAACAGCGAAATCGGCCACCTCACTATCGGCGCCGGCAAGGTTGTTTACCAAAACTATCCGATGATTACCATGGCCGTCAGAAACGGAGATTTTTTTAAAAATGAAATCATTAAAAATTCTTTCGAATCAGCCAAAAAAAACGATGCCGCGGTTCATTTAATCGGACTTTTATCGGACGGCAATGTCCACGCCTCATTGGAACATCTTAATGCCCTAATCCGATTCGCCGAAAAAGAGAAACCGAAAACGCTCAATCTGCATTTGATCACCGATGGCCGCGACAGTTCGCCGACCGCTTCTATCGGATTGATTAAACAGCTCAACGAAACCATAACCGCTTCTCCGAACGCCAATTGCCGAATCGCCAGCGTCAGCGGCCGCTATTACGCCATGGACCGCGACAAGCACATGGATAGAACGGAAAAATATTATCAAACAATCACCAAAGGAGACGGAGTTTTTGTCGATATTGAAAAATACATCCAAGAAAATTACGCCAAAGAATTGACCGACGAATACATTCTCCCCGCCATCAGTTCGCCAGACGGACTTATTAAAGAAAACGATTCCGTTTTTTTCTTCAATTTCCGCGAAGACAGAATGCGCCAGATGGTGGAAATGTTTAGTAAAAATTCCCCAAATTTACAAATCGCGTCAATGGTAAGTTATGACGACAAATTCAACATTCCGGTCGCTTTCAGAAAAGAAATTATCACCAATCCGTTAAGCAGGATTCTGTCGGAAAATGGCAAAATCCAATTTAAAATCGCGGAAACCGAAAAATACGCCCATATCACTTACTTTTTCAACGGCGAAACAGAAGCGCCGTTCAACAACGAATACCGCGTTTTGATCCCCTCGCGAAACGACATCAGCCACGATGAACATCCGGAAATGATGGCAAATGAAATCACCCAGCGCCTCGTGAGCGCCATTGAAGAGCAGACTTACGATTTCATACTGGCGAATTACGCCAACGCCGACATTATCGCCCATACCGGAAATTACAACGCCTGCCTTAAAGCCGTATCGTTCATTGACGAACAAATCGGGGAAATAACAGCCGCGGCCATGGAGCATAACGCTGTCGTCATTATCACTTCCGACCACGGCAACGCCGAAGTGATGTTTGACCCGAAAACCGGAGCCATAGAAACAAAACACAACGCCAGTCCGGTGCCTTTTTACCTTGTCGCCAAACAATTCCAATTAAAACAGCCGAGGCAGGAAGCCGAAGTTTCCCATTTGGAAAAAATAAGCGCCGGCGTTTTAGCCGACGTCGCTCCGACTGTTTTAGAGTTAATGCAAATTCCCAAACCGAAAGAAATGACCGGCCAAAGCCTGTTGAAACAACTTATTTAACCAATTCAATCACTTTGTCGATTCCCGCGGGCGCGGTTATTGTGATTAAGCCGGTTTTGTCTTCCGACGCCAATAAATCGCGGCCGACAATTTCATCTCCATTCATCCAAACAAGCTCCAGATCCAAATGCGTGTTTTTGTTCCAAAACGTCGGTTTGCTTCCGGGCGCAAAAAAGAAAACCATTCCGTCCGCGCCTTTCAATTCGGAAATTCCCGAAAGTCCCCTTGCCCGCTGTAAAACCGTGCGCGCGGTGTATAAAACATAATCCTTGCCCTCTATGTTTAAAACGATTTTTTCGGCGTCATTCGCCAAATCCGCTTTGCCGATAAAAAATAAAATAATTCCCGCTAAAATTCCGGCCGCAATCAATAAAATATGTCTGAATTTTTTCATATTACATTTTTTCCGGCGCTTCAATCCCTAATAAATTAAGCCCTGTTTTTAATACGTTGGCAACGGCTTTGATTAAAGCAAGGCGCGCTTTTTTAATTTCTTTTTCCGCTTTCAATACGGGCAATGATTGATAAAAAGAATTTGTCAATTTGGCCAATTCAAACAAATAATCCGCCAAATAATGAGGAAAATAATTTATCGTTATTCTCTCGATAACCAAAGGGAATTCCTCCAATTTTAAAATCAAATCCATTTCCGTTTTTTCATTCAAATATTTCGAATTAAATTTTTTAAATCCCGATTTCCGCAAAATGCTCTTCAAGCGCGCGTATGTGTATTGAAGATACGGCCCGGAATTTCCTTCAAAATTAAGCATTTTATCCCATTGAAAAGCGATGTCGGACTGCCTGTTTTGCGACAAATCATTGTATTTCACCGCGCCTATGCCGACGATTTTCGCGATTTTTTCTTTTTCTTTCAAAATTAATTTCGGATTTTTTTCTTCAACTATTTTTTTCGCTCTGATAATCGCTTCTTTCAACACGTCTTCCAAGGAAATGTGTTTGCCGCCGCGCGTTGATAATTTTTTCATATCCTCGCCGAGAACAAGTCCGAATTTTATATGCGCCATTTCCTGATTTTTAATAATGCCCATTTTCTTTACAGCATTGAATAATTGGCTTAAATGGAAAGTTTGTTCGTTGCCGACGACATACAAAATTGAGTCGGCTTTGAATTTATTTACGCGATATTTAACGGTCGCGATGTCCGTTGTCGCGTACAGATACGCCCCGTCGGATTTTTGAATTATAAAAGGGGTTTTATCATCATCAATAAAAATAACAATCGCGCCCTCGCTTTTAACGGCGACTTTTTTTCTTAACGCCTCGGAAACAATATCTCCAAGCATCGGATTATAAAAGCTTTCGCCCAATTGATGGTCAAATTTCACGCCGAGCAAATTAAAAATATTTTTCAATTCTTTGAATGTTATGCTGCGAAATTTCTTCCATATTTTCAAATTTTCTTTATTTTTGCTTTGAAGTTTTTTTACTTCTTCTTTGGCAATATCTTCCAATTTGGAATCATTTTTCATTCTCGCCGTATAATCAACATACAACTCCATCAACCCCTCTAAAGAAATATCTTTTAATTTTTTATCTTTTTGTTTCTCTTTATATGCCGCTATTAAAACTCCGAATTGCTTTCCCCAATCGCCCAAATGGCTGTCGCCTATCGCCTTATGTCCGCTAAATTTTAAAATATTGTATAGCGCCTGGCCGATTATGGTTGAGCGCAAATGCCCGATACTCATCGGTTTCGCGATATTTATCCCGCAATAATCAATCACAATATTTTTCTTAATTTTATTTTTGCTCTTCCCCCATTTCCCGCCCGATTTATAAATATTTTCAAATTCATTTTGCAAAACTTTTTCCGAAACCCAGAAATTTACGAATCCCGGCGGAACAATTTCTATTTTCTCAAAAAAATTTGGCTTAGTACTTAATACTTCATACTTAATACTTTCCGCAATTTTCATCGGATTCTCGCCGCGGATTTTCGCCAATTTTAAAGCCACATTCGTGGAATAATGCCCAAATTGCTCGTTTCCCGGTATAGAAATTTCCACTTCAATGTCGTTGCCAATGGTTTTCTTAATTAAATCGATAATTTTTGTCTTAATCATTATTATTTATTATACTTAAACATATGATTATTTCCACCAATAAACGCGCTTATTTTGACTACGAAATCCTGGAAACATACGAAGCGGGAATTGAATTATCAGGAGTGGAAGTCAAGTCAATCAGGGCCGGCAGAATAAATCTGGCGGGTTCTTATGTTTTGATTCGCGGAAACGATGTCCGACTTTTAAACGCCGACATTCCCCCTTTCCAGCCCCAAAACACCCCCGAAGATTACGATTCCAAGCGCACTCGCCGCCTGCTTCTGAATAAATCGGAAATCAAAAATCTTATCGGCAGAATACATGAAAAAGGCTTGACTTTGATGCCGCTGAAAGTATATACTAAAAACCGGAAAATAAAGATTGAAATCGGACTGGCAAAGAGCAGAAAGAAAGCGGATAAAAGAGAATTCATCAAGAAAAGAGACATGGAACGGGAGACTGGAAGAAAATTTTAATGGGAATGCCAGGATTCGATGGCAGCACTTTCATAAAATGGCAAGCTGAGGATGACTTCTTACCTCAAAAATCATGAAGTCGAAATCATATCTGCCAAAAACAGATTAGCCAATTTATTGGCTCCTGCATTCGCTTTCGCGTAAGCAGGCATCGCTTGGTTGAAGCTTGATAGGCCAGTAAGCGGTGTTATAAATCAAGCTGCGCTTAATTTCTTTTCCGGCGGACATTAAGCGGAGATTCAGTCGGAAAAAATCGTCCCGAGTTTATCAAAGGACTAAGCTTGTAGAAGTTTTATGGGAATATTGTCAGACGCGGGTTCAACTCCCGCCATTTCCACCAAAACGGATATTTAAATATTTAAACATTTAAATATAAAAAAATTATTCAACAATACAAAATCAACAATCAAATAAAAGCGCCCGAATTGAGGGTTGTCGACGAAACCGGAGAAAATCTTGGCGTTATGCCGCTTGAAGCGGCATTAAAATTAGCCGCGGAAAAAGAATTAGACTTGATTGAAATCGCGCCTATGGTCAAACCGCCGGTCGCCAAAATAATCAGTTTTGATAAATTCCGTTACCAGAAAGAAAAAGAGCTGAAAAAACAGAAATCATTGCAGAAAATCAGCGAATTGAAAAGAGTGCAAATCACCGCTCGCGCCGCGAAAAACGATTTGGAAGTCAGGGCGAAAAAAGCCGACGAATTTCTGAATGACGGCGACAAAGTTGAAATAATGCTTGTTTTGAAAGGAAGGGAAAAATACAACAGAATTTGGGCGAATCAAAAAATGGACGAATTTATGAAGATGATAACCGTGGAATATAAAATCACGATGCCGCCGAAATTCATCGGTAAAGGAATCGTAATGCAAATAGCCAAAAAATAATGAACCCCCACACCAAACAAGTTGTGGGGAAAAAATAAATAAAGATAATATAAATAATAAATCAACAAGTGAAATTTCATTATTATATAAAAATATAGCATTGAAAATAAGCTTGTTATGGTGTGGGGGTGAAAAAGAAAATTTCCAAAAGATTAAAAATAACGAAAACCGGAAAAGTTTTGAAGCGAACGATGGGTTTGTGCCATTTTCGCGCCAAAAAAAGCTCAAAACAAATTAAAAGAAAAAAAGGAATGAGCGAGGTTGGAATTAAAATGAAAATTTTACAAAATCTATGACAAGAGTAAAAAGAGGAAAAACAGCGACAAAAAAACGGAAAAAAATTCTGAAATACACCAAAGGTTTTCGCTGGGGAAGAAAATCGAAAGAAAGAGCCGCTAAAGAAGCGCTTCTTCACGCTTGGTCGCACGCTTTTCGCGGACGCAAAGAAAAGAAACGCGATTATCGCGCCATGTGGCAAGTTCAGATTAACGCCGGCGCGCGCGCTTCGGGAATATCTTATTCAAAACTGATTTCCGGATTGAAAAAACAAAATATTATTTTGGACAGGAAAATCTTGGCTGACTTGGCGAAAAACGAACCGAAAATCTTTGAAAAAATAGTTGAAAAGATAAAATAATAAAAAAACCGCTTAAAGCGGTTTTTTTGTCGCCGCAACCGGCTTCATCAAAAAATCATTCGCCTGCGTCAGTACCCCTTGACTGTCTTTGTGCTTTAAAATTTTTATCGCTTCTTTGTAAGAAAACCAGCCATAGCCGTCGTGTTCGCGGGAAAGCCGAATCCACGACTTTTTCGTTTCCGCCAGATAAAAAATCACGGTTTTAAAAACTCTTGTCTTTGTCGTTCCCCGTCCCCGCAAAAAAGTGAATTTTTCATAAACCTTAAACGGACCGGTGAACTTTAAATCATTTCTCTCTAAACCAGTTTCTTCGCGAATTTCCCGCAAAGCGGTTTGAAAACTTCTTTCCTCCTGCTCTATTTTGCCTTTCGCAAAACTCCAATACCCTCCGCCATGATAAAGCAATAAAAACTTAACTCCTTCGGGAGTTTTCCTATAAATAATAATTCCTGCTGATATTTCTCGCATAAAATAATATTACCACAAATTCCAATCAGAATAAAATTTACTAGTTACTAATTAAATCTTCAACAACCTCCATACTCCCAGCCCCATCAGCCATTTATTTATAAGTATAACAAAAATCGCCAATGGTAGCCACCAATAATACAGAGAAATACGAACGGATGAAGTATTAAGTATAAAATATAAAGTATGGATAATCAGATAAATTAAAATCAAACCGATAAAATAAAACAGCAACCCGGGCCAGCCAACAATGAACAACGCCAACGCTCCCAGCCATAATTCTTCCTGTTCAAAAAACCGTTCTTCGTATTTCTTGTTCATTTTGCGCGCGATAAAGAAAAAAATGATTCCCGCAAGCAAAGAAATAAAATAAGGCGCGAAAAATCTGGCGCCAATGTATTTAATGAAATAATTTGCGCTTTGATACGGCGGCAGTAAAAATTTTGTCGGTTCAGCCGACTGCCAAACGGCATATTGCTGATATGAATAATAAATAAGTAAAGAAAAAATCGCGGCTGCGGCGACTATAAAAATCGCTTTCAACGCTTTAATGCCAAAAGGGCGTCCTTTTAACAAAGACGCCCCAAAAGCCACAACCAAAATTCCCAAAGAAATAAAGGTCATAAGAAATTAAATTACATCAAATCCAAAGCAGGATCGGTTCCGATTTCATAAACCGCGTCAACAGTTCCTCCGTCCTTGGTGTTTGATTCAACGTCAGCCGATCCGCCGGATGCGTATCTCGCGCTTTCCATATTAGCGTTAAATTCATAAGTGCCGCTCGTGGTAACACTGAAATCATAATGATACGTAGCGCCGTTTGACGGATCTAACGGCAATCTCGCAAGAGGCGAGCCTCCGGGTACAAATGAAAAATCAATTCCGTATATCCAACCGGCGCCATTAACAGTCGTAACCTGATTCTGTTGACACGCTCCGGTTCCATCAACTTGCGTTGAACCATATGTACAAGTAGTGGTCGCAACGGCAATCGATGTGCTGCTCGCGCTCGCGAACCACAAACCAAGAGCGCTGTTGATTGTCCTAAGATCGGACAATCTCTGGCTGTCTCTCGCTTGCCTCAACAATTCGGCCGGATTTAAAACCAATGCCACAACTGTCGCCAAAATCGCCAAAATGCCGATAACGATAAGCAATTCCAATAATGTAAAACCTTTTTTCATATTTAACTTATAAACTTTTAAACTTTGAAACTTTAATTATCGACCCTTGTCTTATATTTTATCATATCATATTTCATTTATTATCGCCTGTGGAAAACTTACTTATTAAAAAAATCCTTTACCCTGTTAACCAAATCATCGATGGATATTTTCGCTTTTATCAGATATTCAACCACACCAAACTCCTGCCCTCTCTTTATATCTTCTTCCTGCCCAAGATTGGAAATAATTATTACCGGAGTTTTTTTGGCGTGCAGCTGCGGATCCATCCGCATTTCTTCTAAAACTTCAAACCCGGTCTTTTTTGGAAGAATAATGTCAAGTAAAATCAAGTCAAAATCCGATTTTCTCAAATTTTCCAAAGCCGCTTCTCCATCAGCCGCCCAAACAACATCAAATCCGTTTTTTTGAATTTTAGTTTTTAATAAAGAAGATAAAAACGGGTCGTCTTCAATTAAGAGAATTTTCTTCATATTATTATAATTATACGAAATAAAAAAAACCGCGCAAGAGGGCGGCTTTTTATCAGAACTTTTTTAGTTATCCCAAGGCCGAAACTTGAGGCTCCTCGGCTAACGCCTTATTCCGCCAATTGGCGGACCGACAACTTTTTTCTAGTTTAATTGTTCCACGCGCAGCTTCCGCTACGCGTGCCTTGTTACGACTTAGTCCATGTCACCGAATTTAGACTAACTCCGCCGAAGCGAAGCTTTGCCTACCCCCGGCTCCCTTGACTTGACGGGCGATTGCTTGTTAGAAACTTAACATTGGCGTTCCCACGTAGCGAGCGGATTTCCCGCACTACGCGAGCTCTAATGCATTTTTTGTTTTAATTTATACATTTTAATCAATCCTGATTTGGTTAAATGTTCGTTATTTTTTATCCGTTTCATTAATCCACAAAATATCTTAAAATCCTTCACTTTTGATTTTAATTTTAATTTGTGTTTTTTGAAAAACGGCATAATTACATTTTCCAAATCTTCTCGTTTCGTTACTTCATAACGATAACAGTTTTGATGATTAAACCGGTTGTCTTTTTGAAAATAAACATTGCCGCAGCCAAAAAATTTTTTTAATTCATAGAGAATGTTTTTATCTTTCTCTATAAGTTTAATATAAAATCTTGGTTCCGCTTTTACGCGCCTTTTGATAATTTTATTTTCTTCCGGATTGCGGATAAAAACAGTAAAACCGCCTTCTCCGTCAATTAAACCGACAATATAATCTGGATTAATCATTTTAGATTAGAGAGAATCCTTCTCCGCCATCAGGCGGATACTATAATTCAGCTGACTTCTGACGCTGCGTAAGTTTCATTATACTCCGCCTTAGGCGGAATAACAACGTCAGATCTCCCGAGGTTAGTTAATATTCTGTTCCAAACATCCTAAACGAGCTTTTTAAATAATCTTCTCCATCCTCACCACCCAATGATGAATCGATTAACTCTTTTTTTGTTTAGGCTGTCTTTTATCTCTTTGCCCTCCGCCGCCAATCTCGCGATCAACGACTGCAATTTGATTACGTTCCGATGACGAAATCGGAAGAATGGATTTTAACCATTTAGAACAATAACCTGCTCGGCGCGTTTATTGTGAGTACAGGACTCGAGAACGTATTCACCGCGCCATAGCTGATGCGCGATTACTAGCGATTCCAACTTCATGAGGGCGAGTTGCAGCCCTCAATCCGAACTGAGGCCGATTTTGATGGGATTGGCTCCAGCTTGCGCTTTCGCGACCCATTGTATCGGCCATTGTAGCATGAGTGTTGCCCAGGGTATCAAAGGGCCATGCGGATTTGACGTCATCCTCGCCTTCCTCCGCGTTAAACACGGCAGTCTCTCGTGACACTTATAACACGAGATAAGGGTTGCGCTCGTTACCCCACTGAAGGGAACAATTCAAATCACGAGCTGACGGCAACCATGCAGCACCTGTCCAAATGTCCTTGTGAGACCTCCAACGTTTCCATCGGAGTTCATTTGGATTTCTAACCCTGGTAAGGTTCCTCGCGTACCGTCGAATTAAACCTCATGCTCCACCGCTTGTGCGAGTCCCCGTCTATTCCTTTGAGTTTTAAACTTGCGTTCGTACTTCCCAGGCGGTCTACTTAACGCGTTAGCTTCGCCGCCGAGAGGGTCGATACTCCCAACAGCTAGTAGACATTGTTTAGGGCGTGGACTACAAGGGTATCTAATCCTTTTTGCTACCCACGCTTTCGCGGCTCAAAGTCAGGAACGTCCCAGCAGAATGCCTTCGCCTTTGGTGTTCCAGCCGATATCAACGGATTTCACCCCTACACCGGCTGTTCCATCTGCCTTTAACGCCCTCTAGTTTGGCAGTTTTCAACGCAGCCCCAAGGTTAAGCCCTGAGATTTAACGTCAAACTTGCCAAGCCTCCTGCCCGCGCTTTACGCCCAATAAATCCGGATAACGCTTGAGGTCTCTGTATTACCGCTGCTGCTGGCACAGAGTTAGCAACCTCTTATTCCCACGGTACAATCACCGTAGTTTTTCCCGTGGAAAAGCGGTTTACAACCCGAAGGCCTTCATCCCGCACGCGGCGTCGCTCCATCAGGCTTTCGCCCATTGTGGAATATTCTCGACTGCTGCCACCCGTAGGTGTACGAGCCGTGTCTCAGTCTCGTCGTTGGAGGTCAGCCTCTCAGCCCTCCTACCGGTCGTAGCCTTGGTGAGCCATTACCTCACCAACTAGCTGATCGGACCTAGGCCAATCATAAAGCGTCTTGCGACTTTGCCCTTGCGGGAATATTTGGAATTACCTCATCTTTCGACAAGCTATGCCAAACTTTATGGTATGTACCAGGGTGTTACTAACTCGTTCGCCGCTAACACAATTATTGATGTAATCACAAATTGTATTCGCTCGACTTGCATGCCTTATCCACGCCGCCAGCGTTCATCCTGAGCTAGGATCAAACTCTCAAATAAAAGTAGTTAGTAGTAAGTAATTAGTAGAAAGCAAAACGCTAACTACTGGCTACTTACTACATTCTACTCGAATAAAATTGGGACAACTAAAAAAATTCTGATTACTCTCGCTTTTGGAAAAGCGAGTCATTAAATTATCAAAGTTCCTTCCATTACAGACAAATACCATTATAAGGACGCGGCGGGACTTGTCAAGAGAAAAAAGCCGTGTTAATATGCTTTAATATGAAAAAAGAAATTCACCCCCAATATCACCAAAAAGCGAAAGTCCAGTGCGCGTGCGGCGCCCATTTTACCGTCGGCTCCACAAAGCCGGAAATTAAAATTGAAATCTGCGGCAATTGCCACCCTTTTTACACCGGCAAAGAAAAAATGATTGACACAATGGGAAGAATTGAAAGATTCAAAGCGAGAAGCGCGAAGAAAAAAGAAATCACTCCCAAGAAACCGCGAATAAAAAAATCTTCAAAATGAAATGAATAAGATTATTCTTGAAATCCGCGCCGGCGCGGGCGGAGACGAAGCCGCTATTTTCGCCGGCGACCTTGTGAGAATGTATCAAAAATACGCCGCCCAAAAAGGCTGGAAATTTTTTGAAATCGACTCCAATCAAACCTCTCTTGAAGGTTATAAAACTTTTATCGGTAAAATTTCCGCCGAAGGCAGAGGAGAAAATGTTTACGAATTACTGAAACAAGAGTCGGGAACGCACCGCATTCAAAGAATTCCCAAAACCGAAAAATCCGGCCGTGTCCACACTTCAACCGCCACTGTCGCCGTTCTTCCGGAAATAGAAGCTAAAGAAGTTGAAATAAATCAAAACGATTTGGAAGTCACTTTTTCAAGAGCCGGCGGACCGGGCGGCCAAAATGTCAATAAAGTTGAAACAGCGGTCAGAATTCTGCACAAGCCGAGCGGCATTGTCGTTTCTTCGCGAACCGAACGTTCGCAGCACGCCAACCGCGAATCCGCGATGTCGATTCTTCGCGCCAAACTTTATGAAATCCAACAGCAAACCGAGGCGCAAAAACTGGGAATCGACCGCAAAGAACAAATCGGCACAGCCGACCGCTCGGAAAAAATAAGGACTTACAATTTCCCGGACGATAGAATCACCGACCACCGCTTTAACGTTAAAGTCCACAATATCGAAAAAGTGCTTAATGGAGACCTTGATATTCTTCTGAAAAAAATCCACAAAAATTAATACGCATAGGCGGGGCGTGAGCGGGTTGAAGAAATAATTTTGCGTTTGCTTTAACCCGATATTGTCTCTATATCATCCTCAAACTTAACGGCCCTATCCGCCACGCGATAGCCGTATCTGCCCACACTCATATAACTCTTGTAATTTTTTCCGGCGTAATATTTGGCCGCCGCGCAATTCTCCTGCGAAAAAGAACTGGAATAAATTTGCTTGCAGGAAGTAAGCCCGTCTTTAAGGTAAAGCGCGGTCGCCGTAAAAGCGTCAAAATTATTAAACGGCGAAGCTGGGTCGGCGCCGGTAACTTCCGCAACGCGGGATTCGTACAATTCCCATGTTGTCGGCATAAATTGCGCCGGCCCCATGGCGCCGCCGTAAGCGCCGTCAGACGCTATTGGACAAGAAACAGGGGTAGTATCCGGATTCATTTTTAATTCTTCCATAAATCGCAAAAACGCCGGCTTTTGAGAATTACTCATCACCGTTTTGCTTCCATTGTTGCGCGGAGTGTTGTAATAGCATTTGCCAAGATTGGCGCCGATTGTTCCGTTTATGGCCGACTCTTGGGTAAGAATCGCCAAAATAAACGCCGCGCGCACGCCCGTCGCTCTTTCCGCGGCTTGGGCGATTTTTACGGCTTCGCCGAACGGCAATTCTCCGCCGCCGAGCATTCTGAATATCCTACTCCTGATTTCAGCCGCGGTTTTTTTCGTTTCCACAAGCATTTTTTGATATTCCGATTCCTTGCCTTTGGTGGTTTTTAATAAGCTGTTTTTTTGAGTTTGCGTTTTTTGAACGGTTGATTTCTGAGAATCCATATAATTTTTTAATTCTTGCGCATCGGTCCGCTCCAGCGCCAATGATTCTTTGGCGTCAACCAAGCCTTGTTTTAAATCAACAATTCTCCTCAAAACGGTTTTCAAATTATCCTGCACTTTCATCAAGCCGTTCAAATTGTTCATAAAATCCGAAAGATTGTCGTTCGCCAAAAATATCTCAACCGTTCCCCTTCTTTCATTTTCATAAATATTGCGCAAAACTTCCGCCAGCGCTTTTTGGTTAAAATCAATGTCTTTCCCCGTAGAATTTATTTTTGATTGAGTGAGTTTAATTTCATCATTAAGTTTTTTAATGCTAAGATTGGTCGCTTTTATTTTGGCGTTAAGGCTGATGATATTGGCATTCAATTTGTTTATTTCCGACTGCAAAGTGTTGCCTTGTTTTTTCAGTTTCGCGATTTCCGCTTCCTGTTCTTCTATCTGCTTTTCGTATTTTTCCAATTCCGCTTCAAGCGCCTTACGCTCTTCTTCCAAAACCGGATCTTGGGCGTTCGCAACAATAAAAAAACCCGCCATCGCGGCAATGATCACGATAAGCGCGTAAAATTTATAAGTCTTAGTGGACCGATGAGTCCTATTGGTCCTGTCCATTTTTTATTCCGCGGCTTTTTCCTTTTCTCTCGCTTCTTTCTTTTCTTCGGTCTCAACTTTAACGTCTTCCACGCTAACCGCCGGCGCGACTTCTTCCACTTTCGGTTCAACAATGGTCGCTATCGCGGTTTCCAAGTCAACTAAAATTTTAACGTCTTTGCCTAAATCAATGTCTTTAACCAAAATACTTTCGCCGATCTTATCTAATTTCGCCAAATCAATCTCAACGCGGTGCGGCAAATTGGCGGGCAAAGCTTCAATTTCCAATTCATGAATCGCTTTAATCAAAACTCCGCCTTCTTTCACTGCCGGCGATTCACCGACAAATACAACCGGAATGTTCACGCGGATTTTCTCGTCCATTCTTACGCCGTAAAAATCAATATGCGAAACATTGTCGGTCAAAGCGTCTTTCTGGACATCATGAATAAGAGCGTTAATTTTTTTGCCATCAACATTCAGCTTTATAATCGTGCTTTCGCCAACTTCCTTGAAAATTTTATTGAATTCCTTCGCCGGAACGCTCAAATGCAAATTTTCCGTTCCATGGCCGTAAAATTCCGCCGGAATCAAATTCTGCTTTCTTAAAACGCTTAAATTCTTCCCCAATATTTCTCTTTTTTGAGCTGTTAATTCCATGTTATTTTAATACTCCATCCCGTGTCCCGCGTGCGGCATTTCTTTTTCTTTTTTCTCCGGCAAATTAGCGACCACCGCCTCGGTAATCAAAAGCATTGAAGCGATTGACACCGCGTTCTGCAAAGCCGAACGGGTAACTTTGGTCGGGTCAACCACTCCCGATTTTATCAGATTTTCGTATTTTCCGGTAGCGGCGTTAAATCCGAAATCGTCTTTTTCGTTTAAAACTTTATCCAAAACCACGGCGCCGTCATAACCGGCGTTTTTGGCGATTTGTTTGAGCGGCGCGTATAATCCTTCCAAAACTATTTTCGCGCCCACAATTTCCGCCATTTGGTCTTTTTCAAATTTATTAATAAGTTCTTTCACCGATTCCGCGGCGCGCGCCAGCGCCACTCCTCCTCCGACGACGATTCCTTCTTCAATCGCGGCTTTGGTCGCGTTTACCGCGTCTTCAATCCGGTGCTGTTTTTCTTTTTGCTCCACTTCGGTCGCGGCTCCGACTTTTATCACCGCCACGCCGCCGGACAATTTGCCCAATCTTTCCTGCAATTTTTCGCGGTCAAATTCCGAATCAGTTTTTTGAAGCTGGGATTTAATTTGATTAACCCGTTTTTCAATTTCTTCTTTCGCCCCTTTGCCGCCGACAATGGTGGTGTTGTCTTTATTACTCACAACCCGATGCGCTTGTCCCAATGAAGCAATATCAACGCTTTCCAGTTTCCTGCCCAAGTCTTCGGAAATGAAATCCGCGCCCGTAACAACCGCAATATCTTGCAACATTTCTTTGCGACGGTCGCCGAATCCCGGGGCTTTCACCGCTAAAACGTTAAATATGCCGCGAATTTTATTCACAACCAAGGTTGCCAGCGCTTCGCCGTCAACATCATCAGCAATAATCACTAATTCTTTTTTGCCGGCTTTGACCAATTTTTCCAATAACGGCAAAAGCTCGTTGATTGAAGAAATTTTTTTGTCAGTCACTAAAACATAAGGAGATTCCAGAACCGCTTCCATTCTTTCGGCGTTGCTCACCATATAAGCGGAAACATAACCGCGGTCAAACTGCAATCCTTCAACCAATTCCTTGGACAAACCGACGCTTTGCGATTCTTCAACCGTCACCACGCCGTCTTTGCCGACTTGGTCAATGACATCGGCAATCAATTTTCCGATTTCCTCGTCCCGGGATGAAATGGTCGCCACTTGCGCTATTTCTTCTTTGGTGGAAATTTTCTTGGAAAGATTTTTCAATGATTCCAAAACCGCTTCGTACGCCTTGGTCATTCCTTTGTGCATTCCCACGACATCAACGCCGCTGGTGGCGTTTTTCAATCCTTCGTTTATCAAAACCTGCGCCAATAAAGTGGCGGTAGTGGTGCCGTCTCCGGCAATGTCATTTGTTTTAGAAGCGACTTCTTTGACCAATTCCGCTCCGATATTTTCAATCTTATCTTCAAGTTCAATTTCTTTAGCAATGGTCACGCCGTCATGAGTCACCATCGGCGCGCCGTATCCTTTTTCCAAAACAACCGCCCGGCCGCGCGGCCCAAGCGTGATTTTCACCGCGTCCGCCAGCTTATCCACTCCTTTTTTAAGCGCAATTCGCGCGTTTTCGTTGAAAAGTAATTGTTTAGCCATCTAATTTAATAATTTTAAATTTCTAATTTTAAATTTTAAATAAATAACTTAATGACCTAATTTTAATTTAAAATTCAATCGATTAAAATTTAATTAAAATTCAAAATTTAAAATTCTAAAACTGCGAGTATATCTTCTTCCTCTCCGACCAAATATTTTTTCCCTTCAATTTCAATCTCGTCCGGGCCGTATTTTTTAAACAAAACAACATCTCCGGCTTTCACGGACATCGGAATCCGCTCGCCGTTTTCTTTCATCTTTCCGGGACCCGCAAAAACAATCTTGCCCTTTACGGGCTTTTCTTTTTCAACGGTTTCCGGAAGCACAATCCCCGATTCCGTCTTCTTTTCTTCCTCAATTACTTCAATAAAAATATGATTTGACAATGGTTTTATCATTTAAACCATTATAATCGGGAGTTTTTCTTTGTCAATGAAAAAAAGAATTAATATTAAATTACTTCTGGTGATATTTTTTTAATTTCCGACATAAAAAAATCTTTTAATTCATCAATGGTAAGCGGTTTAACTATTCCGAATTACAAGGAATTATTTCAGGGCGATTTTTAGCACTTCGTCCATATGCTTAACGAATCTGAAATCCAATTTCTTTCTGATTTCTTCAGGGATGTCCGTTAAATTTTTTTCGTTGTCTTTCGGCAAAACCACCATTTCGACGCCGGCCCGATGGGCGGCCAAAACTTTTTCCTTAACTCCACCGATTTCCAAAACTTTTCCGGTCAGCGTAATTTCTCCGGTCAATCCCACTTCTTTTTTAATCGGTTTTTTCTTTAAAGCGGAAACCAAAGCCGCGGCAATGGCAATGCCGGCCGAAGGCCCGTCTTTAGGAATGGCGCCGGCCGGCACGTGAATGTGGATATCCGATTTCGCGTAAAAATTCGGGTTAAAATTAAGTTCTCGGCTTTTTGAACGGACATAGGATAAAGCCGCTTTCGCGGATTCCTGCATAACGTCTCCGAGCTGGCCGGTCAGCGTCAAAGTCCCTTTTCCCGGGACAATCATCGTTTCAATCAAAATAATGTCTCCGCCGACCGGAGTCCAAGCCAAACCGGTGGCGATGCCGATTTCATCCTTGGCTTCGGCCATCGTAATCAAAAATTTTTCCGGCCCCAAAAAATCAAAAATGTTCGATTCGTCGACGATGATTTTCTTTTTAGCTTTCTCCTCGGCAATCCGTTTGGCGACTTTTCTGGCGATTTCCGACAATTCCCTTTCTAAATTTCTGACGCCGGCTTCCCGCGTGTACTTATGAATAATTTTCCTGATTGCCGCGTCTTCTATTTGAAGCAAAGAAACAGTTAAGCCGTTGGCCGACAAAACCCGGGGAATTAAAAACTTTTTGGCGATGTGAAATTTTTCCTCATCGGTGTAGCCTGGAAATTCAATCACTTCCATCCGGTCTCTCAAAGCCGGCGGAATCGGGTCGAGAATGTTGGCGGTGGTGATGAAAAAAACTTCTGAAAGGTCGAACGGCGCTTCAATATAATGGTCGGAAAAAGCCTTGTTTTGCTGAGGGTCCAACGCTTCCAAAAGCGCGGCCGAAGGGTCGCCGCGAAAATCGGCGCCGATTTTATCAATTTCATCCATCATAAAAACCGGATTTTTAACGCCGGCATTTTTCATTCCCTGAATAATTCTTCCCGGTAAAGCGCCGACGTAAGTCCGGCGATGGCCCCTGATTTCCGCCTCGTCCCGAATACCGCCCAAAGAAATCCGGACAAATTTTCTGTCCAAGGCCCGGGCAATCGACTGGCCGACCGAAGTCTTGCCGGTGCCCGGCGGCCCGACAAAACAAAGAATGGTTCCACCGCCTTTTCCTTTGGTCAATTTTTGAACCGCCAAATATTCCAAAACTCTTTCCTTGGCTTTTTCCAAACCGTAATGGTCTTCGTCCAAAACTTCCTTGGCTTTTTTTAACTCCAATTTGGTTTTGCTTTTAGCGCTCCAGGGAAGTTCAATCAACCAATCCAGATAAGTTCTGATAAAAGGCGCCTCGGCGCTGAAAACCGTCATCGTTCTTAAACGATGAAGCTCTTTTAAGGCTCTTTCTTCGACGGCTTTCGGCATTTTCGCCTGAATAATTTTCTTTTCCAGGTCGGCGTACTCTTTTTCTTCTTCGTAGATTCCCAGCTCTTTTTCAATCGCTCTCATCTGCTCCCTTAAAATGATTTCTTTCTGTTCTTTGGTTAATTTCCTTCTGACCTCCCGCTGAATTCTTCTTTCCGCTTCAATAATATCCAATTCCTCCGCCAATTTTTTATTAAGAAATTCAAGACGCTTTTTTACGTCCGGCTCCTCGAGAAGTTTTATTTTGTCCGGAAAATCGATTCTTATGGCCGCCGAAACGATGTCGCCGATTTTTTCCGGCGGAACGTATTCTTTTTGAATTTCGCCGATGACCGCCCAGGGCAAGGTGCCCTCCAATTGAATCAATCTCTTGAATTGGTCAAAAACGCTTCGGGAAAGCGCTTCCAGTTCCGTCGTGATTTCTTCTTTTTCTTCCGGAATTATTTCAAATTCCGCCTTGTTGATGTTTTTCTCCGAAAAAACGCGAAGGATTTTTATCCGCTTGGTTCCTTCGACGGTGACGCCGATAATCGACGGACCTAATTGCCAGAATTGAAAAATTTTCACGATCGTGCCGATCGGGCTGTTTTCGGCGTTTTTTTGGAAAATTAAAACCAGTTGGCCGTCGCCTTTCAACGCTTCGTTGACGGCGCTAATCGCTTCATTGCCCTGCAAAATCAAGGGTATTTTTTCAACCGGAAAAACTACGGCTTTCCTTAAAAGCGTGAAAGGGCAAATTTTCCTTTCGTTAGGCTTGGGCATTTCTTTTATTATAACATAATGCCTCGTCAGCTTAAATATATGCCAATAGAAATTTAGAAATTAAAGACTTTTTTTGTTATTTTTGAAGGCAGAAATTAATTTTATTTTCTAACTCTTCTATCTTTTTCTGCTGTTCTTTTATCGCTTCCACTAAAACAGGGGTAATTTTGGAATAGTCTAATGATTTATACCCTTGTTCGTCTGCGGAAACGATTTCCGGCAATACCTTTTCAACATCCTGGGCGATAAAACCTAAGGATTGTTTATCGCTGTCTTTCCATTTGAAACTTACGCCTTGAAGGTTAAGTGTTTTATTTAGCGCGTCCGTAATAATTGAAACATCTTCTTTCTTTCTGATATCGGAAAAGACATTCCAGGCGTTGGCAATGGCTGAAGTGCCGTCTCCTGAAGCGCCGACCTGTAATTTATATCCCGGCGTCGTCGTCCCGATGCCGACGTTGCCACCCAATGGGTTAATGCTGTAGGGATAACCGGCTAACTGACCATTGGCTGCATCCCATTTCCCAGATTGCTGCCAGAAAAAATTCTCACCAGCAGCACTTCCAAAAAATACATTTCCGTTCCATTGACCATTACCACCAGCCCTAAAATATGCCTTTGACCTAATATCAGAAACTGTTGGTGCGCTATTAGCATTATCTGTACCAATGTGCAAGGGCACACTCGGCCCCGTCGTCCCGATGCCGACGTTGCCGGTACTACCTTGTAGAAATAACTGCTTCTCAACACCACTGCCTATCGCAAGATCGGTTGTTGCATCTATGTTAGTTCTTGCAACTATACTGACGAGATTATTGCTAATCTCATCGTTGATATATAACTTTCTACCTTGTCCCTGAAAAGTCGCTAATGTCCATGCGCCACTATTATCCATAACATGCAACTTCGCCCCCGGCGTCGTTGTCCCGATGCCGACGTTGCCGTTTTTTAAGGTTAAAACATCTGTGCTGGAAGCGTTGATTATCAAGGCGCTGTCAGTTCCGACTTTGAAAATCACGGGATTAGCGGCGCCGACTCTGTTTAATCCAAGAAGGGAATCAGTGGAACTGGAAATAGTAAGGAAATAATTCGGGGTTGTGGTGCCCATTCCGATTCTGTTGTTTGAATCCGCGAATAATGTCTGACCAGCGGGATTGGGTGGAGAAGCAGTCGGCGGATTCCAGCTAAAAACGAATTTAAGAATCAATAAACTTAGAAATAAAATTGCGAAAAATAAAGAGGAAAAGAAATACGGCTTGTCGGAATGAGATGTTAATTTTTTAAAAAAATTAAATATTTTATTCATTTATTTTTAGATTCTGATATGGCTTTTATCAACTTTTGAAAAAATTCCACGGTTTTTATGTAAATTTTTATTTTCCATTTTCTAATTTTTCCAGGCGAAATTTAAGAAAATTGTTTTCTGTTTTTAATTCTTCTATCTGCTTCTGCTGCTCCTTAACAGCCCCCAATAAAATTGCGCTGAATTTGGAATAATCAATAGATTTATAGCCTTTGTCGTCTGTAAAAACCAGTTCAGGGAATACTTTTTCAACTTCCTGAGCGATAAAGCCGATTTGATGTTTTGCGTCGGCGCCATTTTTCCAATTAAATCCTACGGCGCTAATGTTATCTAATTTT
>JAJYWO010000007.1 GCA_021791445.1 bacterium
TTTTTTTTAATTTTTTTTTTTTCGAGAGACTCTTCTTGCTTAAACTTATCTTCCATCTTTTTGACATATTTAATGTCTTCTTCAACGTTTTTAAAGCCGTATAAGTCAATAAAATCTTCGGGGCAAATAATGTCTTTCATTAAGACATTATGGGCTTTTTCATACATTTTATCCGCCATGATTTTCTCAATTATTTTTGATTCGTTTCGTTCAAATTTCATAATTTTATTATGCTTGATTTTTTATAATTTTGCAATTAAAATTCAATTTATGGAAGATATAAAACAACAATTAAGCGAACTTCAAGAACAAGCCCGGCTGATGGCCGGGCGGCTTTGACATTGAAACGAAAAAAAACCGCGTCAAAGAAATTGAGTATGAATTTAGCGACCCGGACTTTTGGAAAAACAGAGAAATCGCTGACGCTAAAATAAAAGAAGTTGGCGAACTTAATGAGCTTGTTAAAAAGTTTTCGGAAATCGAAAGCGGAATTTCGCAATTGGAAAAACAGTTTGACGAAAATTTTTTTTACGAAGTTCAGAGAAAAATCAGGAAATTGGAAACAGAACTAATGTTCACCGGAAAATACGACAAGCAATCTGCTTTGATTTCCATTTTCCCGGGAGCCGGAGGCGAGGATGCCGCGGATTGGGCGAATATGCTTTACGCGATGTATAAAAAATTCGCGGAAAAACGCGGCTGGAAAGTGAAAGTGATTGACGAAGGTTTGGGCGGCGCGGTTGAAATTAAAGGCGATTACGCTTACGGCTATCTGAAAAAGGAAATCGGCGTGCACCGCTTGGTGAGAATTTCTCCTTTTTCGCCGGAACAAAAAAGGCACACTTCCTTCGCTTTGGTGGAAGTTTTGCCGGAATTGCCGGAAATTGATTACGCGGATTTTAAAATTCCCGAAGAAGACATTAAAATCGAACTTTCCCGTTCTGGAGGCCCGGGCGGGCAAAATGTAAACAAGGTGGAAACGGCAGTGAGACTGGTGCATTTGCCGACCGGGATTTTCGCGGGTTCGCGCGCCGAACGTTCGCAAACGCAAAACCGCGAACGGGCGATGAAATTGCTTAAAGCGAAACTTATTAAATTGATGGAAGAAAACAAATTGAAAGAATTGTCGGATTTGCGGGTGAAAGTGAAGCCGGAGTGGGGGAGCCAGATCCGTTCTTATGTTTTGAACCCTTACAAACTTGTGAAAGACCACAGAACCAATATTGAAACGACGCAAGTGGAAAAAGTTTTAAGCGGCGAGATTGATTTATTTGTGGAAGGCGAGGTATAATAGAAAAGCATGATAAATTTCCAGTCAGTTTCAAAAATTTATAAAGTAAACAGCCATGTCTCAACCGCTTTGGAAGATATTAATTTTAACATCAGCCCGGGAGAATTTGTTTCATTGGTGGGCAGGTCCGGGGCCGGAAAATCAACCGTTATTAAATTGATAATCGGCGAAGAAAAACCGACTAAGGGCAGGATAATCGTCAGCTCTCACGATATTAATAAATTAAAACAAAGCAATCTTCCGCATTTGCGCAGACATATCGGAGTTATTTTCCAGGATTTTCGGCTTTTGGTGAATAAAACCGCTTATGAAAATGTGGCATTCGCTTTGGAAGCCGCCGGCCGGCCGCAGATTGAAATAGAAGAATTTGTGCCGCAGGCTCTGGAGATGGTCGGTTTATCCGATAAAATGCATAATTTCCCGAGTGAACTTTCCGGAGGAGAAAAACAAAGAGTGGCGATTGCGCGGGCGATGATTAATCATCCGGACATTCTTATCGCCGACGAGCCGACCGGAAATCTTGACCCGTTCAACACGGCTGAAATCATCAAATTGCTTTTGAAAATAAACGAATTGGGAACAGTCGTCATTCTGGCGACGCATAACAAAGAAATTATCGATGAATTGAATAAGCGGGTGATAAGTTTGGAAAAAGGAAAAATAATCAAAGACGAAGAAAGAGGAAAATATGATTTATAAAGGGCTTTATTGAAAAATTCAATCCGCCAGCTGGCGGAGTAGAATTTTTCACTACAAAACCTTTACCCAGCACCTATTTTATTTATATTATAAAATAGGTACTGGGTGCTCAATGTGATAGTATAATTTTACTTCGCATTGGGCTCGTAAAATTATAATCACATTGGCATGTTTACCATTTTATCTCGAATAATCAAATACGGGATTCTCGGGTTTCGCCGCGGCGGGTGGCTTTCGGCCGCCACGGTTGCGATAATGGTTTTGACTTTGCTGGTTTTCGAGGGATTGATATTTTTCAATGTTTTGACGAAAATAGCGATTGAATCTTTCCAGGACAAAATAGACATCAGCGTTTATTTTAAAGCCGAAGCGCCGGAAGACGATATTTTAAAAATCAAAAGTTCTTTGGAAAGTTTGGCGGAAGTAAAAAAAGTGGAATATATTTCCCGCGACAAAGCGCTGGAAATTTTTCAGGCCAAGCACGAAAAAGACCAGACAATTTCCGAAGCTCTCGACGAATTGAAAGACAATCCGCTTTTGGCGTCATTGAACATCAAGGCTTACAATTCCAGCGATTACGCCGCCATCAATAATTATCTCAGCGCGGATTCGTTCAAAAAATCGGTGGAAAAAATTTCTTACGCGCAAAATTCTTTGGTGATTGAACGATTGACGAAAATTATTTCCACTGCCAAGAAAGCGGGGGTGTTTTTGACGATTTTGTTCGCCGCGGTGGCGGTGCTGATAACTTTCAATACCATTCGTTTGGCGATTTATTCTTACAGGGAGGAAATCGGCATTATGCGGCTGGTGGGCGCTTCCAATTCTTTTATTCAGGGGCCTTATATTTTTGAAGGAATTATTTACGGATTGATTGCCGGCGTTTTGAGTTTTATAATCGCGCTGCCGCTCATTTATTACACTGCGCCATATATAAGAGTGCTGATTCCGGAAATGAGTTTGTGGTTTTATTTGCTTTCTAATATTTTTACTCTCCTTTTTTATCAGATTATTTTCGGCATCGTTTTGGGAGCCGTTTCTTCGGTAATCGCCATAAGAAAATATCTTAGAGTTTGAAAATAAATATGGAAGTTCCAGCGCGATAATCCGGTTCGCGGAGATTTTTTATTTTTTGCAGCCATTGGTATTCGTTTTCAGGATTGCGCTGCTGGCCGGGATGAATTTCTCCTGTGGCGTTTTGCAGCGTATTAACCGAAACAGCCAACCAATTTATGTTTTCATAAATTGGATTGTCGCGCGATGATTGCCAGTATTCAACTTTATCGCCCAGATAATATTTTGGATTTCCGCCGCCGAAATAATCAATCGCGATTTTATCTATTTGTTCGCTGGCCGGCGGATTATCAACGAATTTTTTCAGCCGTTTCAAATCTTGTCCCCAGTCGTAATTTGAATCAACCGCGTATTTGTAGCCGTTCCAAATTCCGCCGCCGAATTGGTTGAAATAAGAAAGATAATATGGAGCGGCGAATAAAGTTTCCAACGCGAACCAAAGAAGTAGGGCGGCCAGTATGATTTTTTTAACGGAATAATTGATTGTTTTTTTGGCGGCGGACGCGATTAAAATATAAATAAACGGCATTGTTGGAAGGATATGGCGGATACCGATATTAAGCGGACTCTTCACACTGTAAAGCCAATAGAAAACAGTAAAAGACAGCATTGAAAATTCGGCGAAATGGAGGGAAAGATAATCGGAAATAGGTTTTAGGTATTGGTTTTTAGGTTTTAGATTTTTTATAATATTCCAAGCGCCGAATAAAAACGCGAGTAAGATTAAAATCAAAGACGGAAGAGGTTCTTTCAGTAAAAATAAAACCGGGAAATAATACCACCAGCCGGTTGAGGAAACTTCGTCGAGGAAGTAGCCGGTATTGCCGCCGTTAGAGCGTTGAATCACCATCAAAACGCCGAGCATATATTCGGCGAACGGCCGCAGATATTTATTGCCGGACATTAGAATATTTACGTCGGCCAAACATCGCATTTCAAAATTTCGGCAAGTTGAAATTTCAGGCTTCGGTCCGCTGGCAAACGAATTCAAAATAAATTCCGTGTCCGCCCTTTGCCTTTCAATCGGATAATTGTAGGTGAAAACAAAATAAGCGGCGTAAACAACAGCGTAGCCGATGATAAAAATAACGAACACGCTTTTTGCGTAGCGGAACGCGCGGACAAAAAATCTTTTAATTCTTTTCGAAGGCTCTGTGTTGTTCCAATCAAGAGCGGTTTTATGAATGTAAAAAACAATAATCAGAAAAATGAAAAAGGGGATAAGCAGAACGGCGGAAAATTTTAAAAGCTGGGCGATGCCGAACGCGATTCCAGCAAACAGCAAATGTTTTTTAGAAGGACTTGAAAGAAATTTTATGAAATAATATAGAGCAACGAAGATTCCCAAAGCCGCGCCAATATCAGTGGTGACATAATGGCCGTGCGCCAAAACAGCAGGCGACAGTCCAAACAGAAAAGTTGGCATTAAAGCCCACCAGCGGCCGAGTAATTCTTTCGCCCAAATATAAATGAAAATCAGCAGAATTATTGTCAGCAATATGGGACCGAGACGCGACCATTGGATTATTTTATCGGCGTTATTTCCGGATTCATAAAGGAATTGCGTTCCCGCGACCCATTGGCCGTTAATGTCGGTTTGCCAGGCTGGCTTACCGGTTGGGAAACCAAGATTTTTGAATAATAAAGGAAACGCGGCAATGGCCTTTACCAAGGGCGGGTGTTCGGGATTTAGGCGAAAATCAAGATATTTCACGTATCCGTAACCGGCCGGAATATGCGCCAGTTCGTCCATGGTGGCGGATTCTTGCAAAGAAGCGTTAAGCATCAAGCCGAGAGAAACCGAAACAATAATAGCAAGCAATATCCAATTGGCGTAATTTTTTATTGTGTTCATATTTTTAATTTTTTAATGTATTTTTTCAATTCCGCGCTGGTTTCTTTGTGCTGGAGTCCGTGATCAATCGTCGCTTTTAAAAATCCGATTTTTGAGCCGCAATCGTATCTTGTTCCTTCAAATTGATAACCGTAAACGGCTTTTTTCTTGGCAACCGCGAGCAAAGCGTCGGTTAGGAAAAGTTCTCCTTTGAATTTTACTTTTTTCAGTTTTTCAATCACATCGGGAGTTATTATATATTTGCCGACGATTCCCAAATCGGAAGGTTCTGTTCCGGGCTTCGGCTTTTCCACCAGATTGTTTATCTGAAAAGTTCTCGGCGCGATTTTTACTCCGTCAATGACGCCGTATTTATGAATTTCTTTGCGAGGAATTTTTTCCAAAGCCACAACCGGGTCGTGGTATTTCTCGTATATGTCAATCAATTGCGCGAGCGCCGGTTTTTTATTGAATACCAAATCGTCTCCAAAAAGAATCGCCACCGGTTCGTTTTCAATCAGATGGCTGGCGCTTAAAATGGCGTCTCCGGCTCCCTTCGGTTCTTTTTGGCGGACATAAGTGAATTTCGCCATATCGGAAATTTTTCTGATTGTTTCAAGCAGTTCATTTTTTCCTTTGTTGTTCAGTATTTGTTCCAGTTCGTAGGCGTAATCAAAATGGTCTTCAATGGCGCGCTTGCCGCGTCCGGTAACAAAAATTATTTCTTTTATTCCCGAAGCCACGGCTTCTTCAACCAGATATTGAATTACCGGTTTGTCAACAATCGGCAGCATTTCTTTGGGTTGGGCTTTGGTCGCGGGCAGGAAACGCGTTCCCATTCCCGCCACCGGCAATATGGCTTTTTTGATTTGAGTAGACATAGTATAATTTAATTATAATGGCAATCATTAAAAAACTAAATCCCCACACCAAACAAAGTTATGGTGTGGGGGCAAGGGGGATTTTCTGGACCAACCACGCGAAAGACAAGATGCGTTTTTACAGATTGTCCGAGCAGAGGATTTTGCGGATTTTACATTTTCCCAGTCGGATTGAAGAGGGAATTGCGCCCAATACCATCGCAATGATGCAGTCAGCCGGCAGCGCAAAACATCCCCATGAAATTTGGATAATGATTCAGGAAACGAAAGTTCGCAGAAAAATAATTTCCGCGTGGAAATATCCCGGTAAAACCAAGCCCGGCGACCCTCTGCCGAAAGAAATTTTAATGGAATTAAATATCAAAGGTTGATTTATTCTTAAATCGGCGCAATAATAATTATTATGCAACTTCAGGCGATTTTTTTAATTTTAACCATTTTTATCTCTTATTTGATTTTGGGAGGCGGCGGCGATTCGGCGCAGAAAACAGTCGATTTGCCGGCGGAATCAAAAATCGGACTCAAAGAAAAAATTTCCGACACTCTTGTCGGCGCGATTGTCATTTTTAATCAGGGATTGGGTTCTTTGGAAAATAAAGCGGATAGATTGATTGCTTCG
>JAJYWO010000008.1 GCA_021791445.1 bacterium
CTAATTGGAAAGCGTCGGCGTCACCGGTTAAAATTATAATTTTTAAATCAGGCAGTCCGCCGTCCGCCGGCTGGCGGAGCGAAGAAAATTTTTCAGCCGCGGTGCCGATTAAGTCGTCCGCTTCAAATCCCGGAATTTCAAAAGTTTTTATGCCGAAAGCGTTAAATAAATTATGCGCTTCTATGATTTGCGAAATCAATTCGTCGGGCGCTTTGGGTCGATGGGCTTTGTATTTTTCGTACATTTCTTTGCGAAAAGTCGGCTCCGGCCGGTCAAAGAAAGCGGCAACATAATCCGGTAAATTATTATTTATTCCATTGGCGGAAGTGAGTATATTCTCGCTATTATTTTTCTTTACCGGATTAAGAATTTTAAGCAGAATATTGGAAAGGCCGTAAAGCGCGCCGCTGGAACGGCCGTCTTTTGTCGTAAACGGCGGCAAAGCGTGAAAGCAGCGGTGAATCAAAGCGTTGGCGTCAATGAGTAGAAGAGTTTTCATATTTTCAATTGTATATTATAATATCAATAACAATGTTGCAAATTCCATCTCAAAAACTGAAAGAAATTTTAATCAAGGACAATCTTGTTGATCCGGAAAAATTTGATTTTCTAGCGAACGAGGCGAAACGCATGGGCCAGGATATCGGGGATATTTTGATTTCGCGCAACATCATCACGACGGATTATTTTTACGGCGTTCTGGCGGCTTATTTCAACGTTGAAATGGCCGATTTAATCGGCAAGAAAATAGACGAGCAAGTTCTTAATCTTCTTTCCGAGAATGTGGCCAAGCAGAAAAAGGCGATTGTGTTCGGGAAAGAGCCGGACGGCGATTTAAGCGTCGCCATGGAAAATCCGAACGATTTGGGAATTATTGAATTTCTCAGGAATAATTTAAAATCCGAAATTAAGCCGTATCTCGCCACTCAAGACGACTTAAACAAAGGATTTGCGATGTACAGCCGCAAATTCGCCGAAGATTTCAGAAAACTGGTTGAAGAAAACATTCAGGCGTCATTGAGGCAGAAAGCCGGCACGGTTGAAGAAGCGGCTTCCGCGATTCCCATTGTCGCGCTTATTGATAATATCATTTTCTACGCGCTTTCATTGCGCGCTTCCGATATTCACGTGGAAATTCTTGAAGACGGAATTTTGATAAGGTTCAGAATTGACGGCGTTCTTCATGAAATTGTCAAGATTCCCAAAGAAGTCCATCCGGCGGTTGTCGCCAGGGTGAAATTAATCGCGGCGTTGAAAATAGACGAACACCACAAGCCGCAGGACGGCCGAACTCATTATAAAGTCGGTTCGGATTTGATTGACATCAGAATTTCCATTATCCCGACTTTTTATGGCGAGAAAATTGAAATGCGTCTTTTGCCGGCCGCCCAGAAACCGCTCGCTTTAAGGGAGGTCGGTTTGATGGATGATATGATTAAAATCATTGAAGAGAATATCAAGAAGACTTACGGGATGATTTTGGTGACCGGTCCGACCGGAAGCGGAAAAACCACGACGCTTTACGCCATTTTGAACATTTTGAATATGCCGGAGGTCAATATTATTACCATTGAGGATCCGATTGAATACAACATTAAATACATTAATCAGGTCCAAATAAATCCGCTGGCGGGCATCACTTTTGAAAGCGGATTGCGTTCCATTTTAAGGCAAGACCCGAACATTATCATGGTCGGCGAAATTCGCGACGAAGAAACCGCCGAAATCGCGGTGCATTCGGCTTTGACCGGGCATTTGGTTTTATCCAGCTTGCACACCAATGACGCGACAACGGCGATTCCGCGCTTGTTTGATATGAAAATTCCGCCGTTTTTGACGGCCGCGGTTTTGAATTTGATTGTCGCTCAAAGATTGGTGAGAAAAATTTGTCTGGATTGCATTGGTTCATTCGCGCCTTCGGAAGATTTGTTAAATTCCATAAAAAAACAATTAAAAGAGTTGAATATTGATTCCGAATTCAGGGCGCCGAAAGTTTTATACCAAGGCAAGGGATGCATAAGCTGCGGCAATACCGGCTATTCCGGCCGTTTAGGAATTTTTGAAATTCTGAATATTGACGAGGATTTGCGCAAGGAAATCATCAATCCGAATTTTTCTCTTGATAATCTGGCGAAATTGGCGAAAGAAAAAGGGATGATTACAATGTTCCAAGACGGATTAAGAAAAGCGGAATTGGGAATAACGACGATAGAAGAAGTATTGCGCGTAATTCGCGAATAAAATAAATTTTCAATTTCCAATTTTCATTGAATTTTCAATGATTCATTGTTTCATTTATTGAAAATTGAGAACTGAAAATTGAAAATTTTTTAAGATGCGTTTCCACTACATCGCCTCCCAAACGGGCGGAAAAATTATAGAAGGGGATTATGAAGCTGAAAGCACGGCGGATGTTTTGGGTTATTTGGCGAGCCAAGGGCTAAGGCCGATTTCCCTGAAAGCTTCCAAAGAGCTTGCGAAAACCAAAGGATTTAAAATTTTCAGCCATACGATTGACATTGAAGACAAAGTTTTTTTGACGAAATATTTGGCTTTAATGTTGCGGGTCGGTACCGATCTTTTGAGGGCGATAGACATTTTGGTTGCTGATTTTGAAAAGCCGGCGCTTAAAGCGCTTTTGATGGAAATTAGAAGTTCTCTGGAAAAGGGCCAGCCGTTTTATTCGGTGTTTTTGAAATATCCGAAATTTTTCTCGTCGGTTTTCATTAATATGATTAAAGCCGGAGAAACTTCCGGAAATTTGGAGCTTGTTTTCGGCCAATTGAGCGTTTCGTTGCAAAAAGAACAGGATTTAAGAAGGCAAATCAAAGCGGCGCTTACTTATCCGGTTATTCTTTTAATCGCTTCGGTGGTCATTCTTTTCATTTTGGTGAGTTTCGCGCTTCCAAAAATCGCCAATATCTTTTCTTCGGGCGGATTTGAGCCGCCGCTTTTTTCAAAAATCGTTTTCGCCATCGGACTTTTTATGGGAAAATATTTTTGGTTTATTCTCGCTTTGGCGGTTATTTTAATCGGCGGCATATGGTTTTTTATGCTGAAATCAGTCGCCGGAAAGAAAATTTTTTCAAGATTTATCGTAAGGACTCCTCTTATCGGCGGCGTTCTCAAGAAAATCGCCCTGCAGCGTTTTGCCTCTACTTTTTCCGCTTTGCTTTCTTCGGGATTGCCGATACTTGATTCTTTGGAAATCACCGCGGACGCGGTCGGCAATGAAGAATTGAAGGCGAGTTTGCGGAGAATCGCGCGCGAAGGGATTTCAAAGGGTTTGACCATCGGCGAAGCGTTCCGCAAGGAACCGGTGTTCCCGAGAGTGGTCGTCAATTTGATGGCGATTTCCGAAAAAGCCGGACATATTGAAAATATTTTGGCGACTTTGGCGGATTTTTACACTTCGGAAATAGAATCTTCCATCAAGTCCTTGGTTTCATTCTTGGAGCCGATATTGCTTTTGGTTATCGGGCTTGTCATCGGCACCATCGCGCTGGCAATCATTGTTCCGATTTATCAATTAGTAGGACAATTCTAATCTAAAATGAAAGGTTTTACCCTTGTTGAACTTATAATCACCATCGGCATTATTGCCGCATTATCCACCATTGGTTTTTTGAGTTTATTCGGCTATCGCGGCAATCAAGATTTGGATTTAACCGCCAAAGAAATCGTCATAACTTTGCGCAACGCGCAAGACCGTTCCATTTCGCAGGAAACCGACGCCGGCCGTTTCGGCGTTCATTTTGAGAATTCTGTTTCTGCGGGCGGATTTTATGATTTGTTTTCCGGCCCGACTTACGCCACCGGCACCATAATCAGCAAAAATTCTCTGCGTCCGACAATTCAATTTTCCGATCCGACAAGCGGAAACAATAAAGACGTTATTTTTACTCCGGTGAGCGGTTTGCCGAACGCTTCAACAACCATTACAATTTCCCTTAAAAGAGATACTTCAATTTTGAAAACAATAATTGTGAACACCAATGGACAAATTCAATACTAATAGAGGTCAATCGCTTATAGAAGTAATTGTCGGCATGTCCGTTGCCACTATTTTAATCGGCGCCGCCACCGCGGCAACGGTTGTGATTTTGCGGAGCAATTTTGACGTGAAAACAACCCAAATCGCTTCTTTTTTGGCTTCGGATTATCTGGGCAGCATTCAATCATTGGCTTATTCCGATTGGCAGAAAATTTATAATCCGCCTTCCGCCAAAGGCGTTGATTCGCAATTTTATTTGAACGCTTCGGGGACAACATTCGCTTTGGTTTCGGGCGCCACCACCACGATTATTGAAGGGAAAAGTTTCACCCGTTATTTTTCCATTGAAAATACGAATCGCGATTCTTGCGGCATCGGCAACATCACGACAAGCGCGACAACTTCCTGCGCCGCTGTGGGCGACAGCGGAATCGCCGAAGATCCGTCAACGCAGAAAATTACCGTAAAAGTAAATTGGGAAGGAGGACGCAGTTTGAATAAAATTAAATATCTGACGCGAAGCCAAAATAAGGTTTTTGTCCAGACTGATTGGAGCGGCGGAGGGAATCAGGCGGCATTTCCGACGAGCACAAATTACACTTTTATAAACAATAAATTCGCGAGTTCAAGCAACATTGATTTTTCAACAGCCGGTTCTCTTAAAATAAACGGAATTTAACATGAAAAAATTTAATTCCATGCTTATTAGCGGGCAGGCAAAATTTAAAAAATTTGCGGTTTGGTTATTGGGCGGTTTTTTTATATTTACTGCTTTCTACTTTCTGCTTACTACTATTTTCGCCGCTACAAATATAGATTCCACTTTTCGCTACGCCTGGAACGATGTAATCGGCTGGGTGGATTTTTACGCGACGGGCAATGTTAATGTTTCTTCAACGCAATTGATCGGCTATGCTTCTTCGTCAATTGGGTTTATCGCTTTGGATTGCGCCACTTCGCCGAGCGGCAATGTTTGCGGAACAAGCGATTTTAAAGTTTTGAAAGACGGCGATGGCAATTTGAGCGGCTACGCTTTCAATGACAATTTCGGTTGGCTCAGTTTTTCCGGAACAACAACGTTAGGCGGAGCGTACGGCGTTTCCGTAAATCCTTCAACCGGAGATTTCTCCGGTTGGGCGTGGAATGACAATGTGGGCTGGTTCAGTTTTAACTGTTCCGATCCCGGCGCCGGCGGTTGTTCGATCGCCAATTATAAAGTTAAAACCAGCTTTACTTCCACTTCCACTTCGGGCTGGCTGGAATCTTCCACATTTGACACTTGGGCGATCGGCGGCGCGGCGATGAATACGATTATGTGGCAGGGAACTCAGCCGAGCGGAACAAGCGTAAAATTCCAAATTGCTTCTTCAAACGATTTGGCCGGGCCGTGGAATTATAAAGGCCCGGATGGCTCGGATACCACTTATTATTCTCCGTCCGGAACCGGTGTTCCGGCGCAGATAAATTTGGCGCACCATAATAACCAAAGATATTTCCGTTATAAGATATTTTTATATTCCAATCCCAGTGGCGTTAAATCGCCGACCGTAACGGACATAATAATAAATTGGAGTCCGTAGATTTTCTTTCTTTTTGACAAAAAAACATTATAATCAAGGAATGTTTGGTTTTTTAAGAAACTTATTCGGCAAGCAGGATTTTAGGCCGCTGGTGGCGGCCATTAACGCTTTTGAACCGGAATTGGAAAAACTTAATAATGACGAGTTGAAAAGCAAAAGTTTGGAATTAAAAAAACGAATTGCGGAAGGTGAGAAGATTGACGATGTATTGCCGGAAGCGTTCGCTTTGTGCCGCGAAGCCGCAAAAAGAACTTTGGGCCAGAGGCATTTTGACGTTCAGCTAATCGGCGGCGTTGTTTTGCATCAAGGAAAAATTGCGGAAATGGCGACCGGCGAAGGAAAAACTTTAACCGCTGTTTTGGCGGCTTATCTTAATGGTCTGTCCGACAAAGGCGTTCATATTATTACGGTTAATGATTATTTGGCGCGCAGGGACGCGGTTTGGATGGGACAGATTTATGACGCCTTGGGATTAAGTATAGGATGCTTAACGCACGATCAGGCTTTCATTTACGATTCCTCCTATACTCAGATAAACGCAGATAATAAGCAGATAAACGCAGATAATATTCGCGATCAATTGGGCGGTTTTAAAATTGTTCACGAATTTCTCAGGCCGATTTCTCGCAGAGAAGCGTATCAATGCGACATTCTTTACGGCACAAATCACGAATTCGGTTTTGATTATTTGAGGGATAATTTGGCTTACCGCTTAGAAGATCAGGTTCAGCGTAAGCCTTTTTATTACGCGATTATTGACGAAGTGGACAGTATTTTAATAGACGAAGCGCGAACACCGCTGATTATTTCCGCGCCGGACGCGGAATCGTCGCAGTATTATAAAGTTTTCGCCAAAGTTGTGAGCCGGCTGGAAAAAGAAAAAGATTATTTGGTTGACGAAAAAGCGAAATCGGCGACAATCACCGACGAAGGCATCGGCAAGGTGGAAAAATTCCTTAACATCAATAATCTTTACGAGCCGGAAAATCTGCGTTTGGTCCATTATTTGGAAGAATCCCTTAAGGCCGCGGCGCTTTTCAAAAAAGACAAAAATTATATTGTTGAATCCGCCTCGACTGGCGGAAATGAAATAATAATCATTGACGAATTTACCGGCAGAAAAATGTACGGCCGCAGATATTCCGGCGGTTTGCATCAGGCTATTGAAGCTAAAGAGGATGTTGAAGTGAAACAGGAATCACGCACTTACGCCCAGATAACTATCCAAAATTATTTTCGTTTGTATGAAAAATTGAGCGGCATGACCGGCACAGCCCAGACATCGGCGGAAGAATTCCATAAAGTTTATAATTTGGAAGTCGCGAACATTCCGACCAATAAGCCGCTTGTCCGCAAGGACCAGCCGGATTTGATTTATAAAACTTTCAAGGCTAAATGCGGCGCTGTGGTGGAAGAAGCGAAAAATCGCCGGCAGAAAGGCCAGCCGGTTTTAATCGGCACGGCGTCAATTGAACACAATGAGCTGATTTCTTATTTATTGAGGCAAGCCGGCGTTTCGCATGAAGTTTTAAACGCCAAAAATCATGAAAGCGAAGGCGCGATAATCGCGCAAGCCGGAAAAATCGGAGCCGTGACGGTGGCGACCAATATGGCGGGCCGCGGCGTTGATATTGTTCTCGGCGGAAACCCTTTTAGCGTTGAAGAACAGCAAAAAGTGAAAGAAGCGGGCGGTCTGTGCGTAATCGGAACCGAACGCCATGAAGCGCGCCGAATTGACAATCAGTTGCGTGGCAGAAGCGGACGGCAAGGCGATCCCGGAGAAACGAGATTTTTTCTTTCGCTGGAAGACGATTTATTGAGAATTTTCGGCGGAGAAAAGATAAAATCGTTAATGGGACATTTGGATTTGCCGGAAAATCATCCTATTGAGTCTAAACTTGTTTCCAGGGTCGTTAATGAGGCGCAGAAAAAAATTGAAGGATTGAATTTTGATTCCAGAAAACATTTATTGGAATACGACGATGTTTTAAACAAACAGAGAAAGGCGATTTACGAAAAAAGGCAGAAGATGCTTGCGGAGGGAGTGAACCCGCAATTATTGGGAATGATTGATATGCTTTGGATGAATCATCTGGAAAATATGGAAGCGCTGCGCGAATCCGTTCGTTTACGCGCTTACGGCCAGCACGACCCGCTGGTGGAATACCGCCGCGAAAGCAATATGATGTACAAGGAAATGATGGCGGGATTTGAGAAATGGATTAGCGAACAAAATATGAAATCCAATCCGCCAGCTGGCGGACTAAATCCGAAACAAATTGGAAATTGGTCCGCCGGCTGGCGGATGAAAATTGAAAATTCTCAACCAAAGGTTGGACGTAATGATATTTGTCCTTGCGGAAGCGGAAAGAAATATAAACGCTGTCACGGAGCGTAACAGCGTTTATCCTGAGCGAAGTTAAAAAATTATTTTTCTTTTACCGGCCGAAGATTGATTGCGATTTCTTTGTATTTGATGATTTCGTTGTGAAGTTTGTTTTTTATTTCGTCAATCGCGATTCTAATGTCGGAATCGTAATGCTCCGCCCGCAGATTTTTTTTCGGCAGGCGCAAATTCGCTTCGGCGTAAAAAACATTTCCGCTTTTATGGTGTTTGGTGGTTCTGGCTATTTCAATTTCAGTTTTAATTTCGCCTTCGGCCTCAAATCTTTGTAAAAGATGGTCTAACGCGCCGATTTTTATTTCAACGTATTCGCGGATTGACGGCGTAATATCAAGATTTTTTGAATGGATGATTATATTCATATTTTTATTATAAATAAATTGTTTGTAAAATAAAAGCTCCCTCCCCTTGTAGGGGAGGGAGAGAAAATTACTTCTTTTTCTTTCCGGCTTTTTTAGCTTTTTTCTTAGCAGCCATTTAAGTAATCTGTTTTTATTTTTTTAAGGAATAAAACAGATATTATTTTTATAATCAGCGATGAAATTGTCGACCGTACAATCTCGCGCGCTGATCCTTTACTACTTTTTCAATCTGCCTATCGGCAGACAAAGAAGAAAAAAATATTTTTCTTCTTCTATAATAAATTTTATCAAATTGAAAATGAAATGCAATGTGGATAACTGTGGAAAACTCAAATTCGTTCAATTTCTTCTTTAAGTTCAATTTCAAATTTTTTTCTCACTTCATTTTTGACAATTTGAATTAAATTTTCCACATCATCGCCGGTTGCGTTTGAAACATTAACGATAAAATTAGGATGTTTGGGAGAAATTTGAGCTCCGCCGACAGAAATTCCTTTTAACCCGGCTTCGGAAATTAAAAAAGCCGCTGGTATGACTGGAAGGGGATCGTTTTTTATAATTAGCGCTGATTTACGCTGATTTAAAAGCTGATTTATGCTGATATTGTTATTAATTTGAGATATTAGAACGTTTTTAAAAGTGCTGCCCAAACTTGGATATTCCATCGGGTGATTTGAAAGGCGATAATTGATATTTTGATTCGTTCTTTCTTCTATTTCTTTTTTGTCGCCCTTCCGGAGTTTTAACGTCGCTTCAACAATAATTTCTTTTTGCGGATTTTTCTTAAATATGCTTGAACGGTATTCAAAGTCGCAATCTTCCGCTTTTCGTTTGATGATTTTCGGAATTTTTTGCGATATGTCCAAACTCACAACTTCTTCAACAACATCTTTTATTTCTCCGCCGAACGCGCCGGCGTTGCCGCGAATCGCGCCGCCCAAAGTTCCCGGAAGACCGCTCGCCCATTCCAAACCGGAAAGATTGTTTTCTATGGCGAAATTAACTAAATCACTCATTAAAGTTCCAGCTTCGGCTTTAATAATTTCATTTTGTCCGCCAGTTAGGGGATTGATTTTTGAATTTTGAATTTTTAAAATCAAGCCGTCAAATCCTTTGTCATTTATTAAAACATTGGTCGCGCCCGCCAAAATAAATAAAGGCGTTTCAAGTTGCCGTTGTTTTTTTATCGCTTTAATTAAATCATCAACATTTTTCGCTTCAAAAAAATATCGGGCATCACCGCCGATTTTATAATGGCTAAGTTGTTTTAAGGGAACGTTTTGCTCGAACATATCACAATGGGACCGCTGACGTTTACCTCCAGTTTGCAATAAGTGAGTGCTTTCAACGGTCCCGATATTATTATATCTTTTAATTTCAAAATGGTAAACAAAAACCCTCCGCCAAGGGCGGAGGGGCAAACCGGAATAATGGCTCTTCGTAGATATCATCGCAGAGAGCTATTACCACTTAAAAAAATTATATTATGAGATTTTTTAAATGTCAAGTGTTTTTGGCTTGAAAACTATAAACTTATATCCGATGAAGTTCCAAGCCATTGAGGCAAGGGTGGCGATAATTTTCGCGGCGTTGGTCCACATTTGCGCTGATAACCCGAATAATGGCGAAGTAAAAGTGGCGAGGGCGTAAACAATAGCGTCGTTTATGGAAATACCAATAACACTTATTATCAAAAATTGGGAGAATTGTTTTGCTTTTGAATCTTCGGTGTTTTGCGCTTTAAATGTCCAATATTTGTTCATAAAGTAGCTGTTGATAACAGCCGCGGTGAAAGAGATTGAATTGAAAAGTATCAGCCATTTGCCGCTGTAAATTTTCATTGAAAACATTAAAGCGTTTAAAATCGCAAAATCAATGCCTGTGTTGACGACCCCCACAACGATGAATTTAGAAATTTGTTTGATAATCGGGCTCATTTTAAAAATTCAAAAATTAGATTTTTTAACTCCGGCTGGTTTTTCAGAATATCCGTGCCGTGTCCGCCGGTTTCATAAATTTTGATTTGTTTATTAATTTTATCCGGAACGGCTTCAAAAAGCAATCGGTTTTCTTCGGCGTTGGGACCGTCATCCTCGGCGCTTACAAACAAAATTTTTTGTTTAGGTTGCAGTTTTTTAATAAGCGGTTCGGTTTTGAGGCCTCTGTAATTCAGTCCGGGGGAAAGCAGGATGGCGGTTTTATATTCCGGATTCTCGGCAATATGTTGAAGCGATAAATTCGCGCCGATTGACGCGCCGATGAAAGAAATTTTATCGGGTGTTGCATTGCGTTCTTTAATCAAATAATCAACCGCGGCTTTTAAATCCAATATGCTCTTTTGGTGTTCTTCGTTGGAAAATTTAAAAAATCCTTCAGGGCCGCTATTGGATTCGCCGTGGCCGCGCAAATCAATGGCAACGCTTTCATAGCCGTTTTTTTGCGCTTCCATCGCGAAATCGTTAAAAGATTCTTTGGTTGCAGGCATCATATGCGTCAAAATCAGCCAGCCGATCGGTTTTTCAACGGGATATAAATCAGCCGCGATTTTTATGCTGTCGTCGGTTGTCAGAAAAATTTTTTCCATTAGAAAAAACTTAATGACGCGATTGTCATCAGCGCGATTATAATGATTATTATTTTTGCGATTAACCTCCTCATGTTTTTATTTTGTATTTTGTATTATATTCTTGATTTCTTTCGGTTTCAAACTGGCTCCACCGACAAGGAAACCGCCTATTTCTTTATATTTTAAGAAATTTTTGATGTTTTTTCCATTTACAGAACCTCCATAAAGCGTTTTTACGCTTTCCACTTTATATTTACCACTTACTACTTTTTTAATAAAATTTATCATTTCAACGGCGTCTTTAGGGGTGTCGGGGTGTTTTGAGCCGATCGCCCAAATTGGTTCATAGGCAATTATTAAATTTTCAATTTTCAATTTACAATTTTCAATGTTTTTTAGGTCTTTTTGCAGTTGCGATTTGATGAAATTTTCAACGGCTTTTTTGCCGCGTTTGCGGATAGTTAAATTTTCGCCAATACACAAAATCACTTTTAATCCGGATTTAAGCGCCGCCAAAACTTTTTTGTTTATCATTCCATCGGTTTCGCCGAGAATTTGGCGACGTTCGGAGTGGCCGACAATCGCATATTTGACTTTAAGATTTTTTTCCTGATGCCAGGATATTTCTCCGGTATACGGGCCGTTATTTTTCCAAAAAATATCCTGGCTGCCGAGTTTCGCTTTTTTAATCGCTTTTCCGACATCTTCTAAAAAAACAAACGGCGGCGCGATAACGACTTCCGAATATTTTTTTTGAGGAATGGCGTTTTCTACCGTTTTTGCCAATTTAATTGCCGCTTTGACAGTGACGGGATTGCTCTTCCAATTAAAAGCGATGATTTTTTTCATATTCTGTATTATTATAGCAGTTATGAATAACAGCGACAATATCAGAAATTTCGTCATAATCGCCCATATAGACCATGGTAAATCTACGCTGGCAGATAGGATGTTGGAAATAACCGGTACGGTTGAAAAAAGAAAAATGAAGGAACAGCTGCTGGACGCGATGGGATTAGAGCGCGAACGCGGCATCACAATTAAGATGGCGCCCGTCAGGATGTCCCATATTCTAAATTCTAAATCCTATATTCTTAATCTTATTGATACTCCCGGCCATGTGGATTTCGGTTATGAAGTATCGCGGTCTTTGGCAGCCGTGGAAGGCGCGGTTTTGCTTGTTGACGCGACCAAGGGAGTGCAGGCGCAGACGCTTTATAATTTTGAACAGGCGCAAGCGCAGAGGCTGAAAATAATTCCGGCGGTGAATAAAATAGATTTGCCGAACGCGATGGTGGAATAAACGAAACAAGAAATGGCGGAACTTATCGGTTGCGACAAAAGCGATATTTTTGAAATATCCGGAAAAACCGGAAAAGGTGTGCAGGAACTTCTGGAAGCCATAATTAAAATTGTTCCGCCGCCGGTTCCGTCAGAAAAGCAAATACTCCGAGCCCTTATTTTTGATTCCCAATACGACTCTTATAAAGGCGTTATCGCTTACGTTCGCGTTGTTGACGGCCAAATTAAAGCCGGAGATAAAATTTATATGTTCGCCGCTAAGGCGCAGGCGGATGTTTTGGAAACAGGATATTTTAAGCCTGAACTCGTGAAGTCGGAAAGTTTGAATGCCGGAGAAATCGGTTATATTGCCACAGGCTTGAAAGATTTATCCAAAGTCCGCGTTGGAGATACAATAACACAATTTTCAATTTTCAATTCACAATTTTCAATTAAACCGTTGACCGGATATAAAGAGCCGCAGCCGGTTGTTTTCGCTTCTTTTTATCCGCAGGACGCGGACGATTTTGAAGCGTTGCGCGACGCGCTTTCCAAATTAAAACTCAACGACTCTTCTTTGTTTTTTGAGCCGGAAAGTTCGGAAACAATGGGCCGCGGATTCCGCTGCGGATTTTTGGGAATGCTGCATATGGATATTGTCCGCGAGAGGCTGCTTCGCGAATACGACAGCGAGCCGCTGGCAACGATTCCTTCGGTTGTTTATAAAATTAAAACCAAAAGAGGGGAAGAAAAGATGATTTATCGGCCTTCGGAATTGCCGGATGGCGGGGAAGTCGCGGAAATTATGGAACCGTTTGCGACTGTGGAAATTATTTCCAATGCCGAGTATTCCGGCGCGATTATGAAATTATTGGAAAACGCTAGAGGAATTTATAAAAATCTTGAATACCTGAGCCCGAAAAAAATATTGCTGGCTTACGAGGCGCCTTTGGCTGAGATTATTGTTGATTTTTATGATAAACTTAAAAGTATAACGCAGGGATACGCTTCACTCAGTTATGCTATTAAAGGTTTTTCCGCGGCAAATTTGGTCAAGCTTGATATTTTGGTTGCCGGCGAAAAAGTGGATGCCCTCGCGACCGTTGTTCCCAGAGATCAATCATATCAAAAAGGGAAATATATTGTGGAAAAGCTGAAAGAATTATTGCCGAGGCAATTATTTATGGTGACGTTGCAGGCGGCAATCGGTTCAAAAATAATCGCCCGGGAAAGCATTGCCGCTTTAAAAAAAGACGTGACCGGATATTTGTACGGCGGCGACAGGAGCAGAAAAATGAAGCTTTGGAAAAAACAGAAGAGAGGCAAAGAAAGATTAAAAAGAGAAGGCCGCGTGGAAATCCCGCAGGAAGTATTTATGAATTTGTTTAAGAAGCAGTAGAAAGTAGTAAGCAGAAAGTAAAATGGTTAAGAAGAAAAAATATTTATTATATATTTCAATAGCGTTAATTATCGGCGTTATTTTAATTATTTTTAATGAAATATATCCGGTCGCTTTTGTCGGGTTAAAGCCGGTTTTTGCCAAAGATTTTAACAGGAATTATTCGGCTTCCATGGTTTATTACGAAAAAGCGCTGAAAACTTACGCCAAAGATTCGCAGACGCTTGAAGCTAACGAAATAAAAAAGGAAATCCAGCGGGCGGTACTGGATAATCTGATTGAAAATATTCTAATTGAACGCGAATTGAAAAAAGAGTTGAAGCCGAGCGATTTGAATAGTTTGGTTGAAAAAAAGATGGGTGAGATACCGGGGAGTCAAACGACAGACAAAGCCGTTGAAACTTTATACGGATTTTCTTTTGATGAATTTAAAAAACGGGTTTTGGAACCGCAGGCGAAAAAGGAGATTTTAAGCAACAGGCTGTTTTTGGCGAGCGTTGATTTTGACGAAAGAATGAAAAGCGTCCGTTCGCAAGCGAATATAATGATTTTCTTGCCGGGACTTGAGTGGGACGGGAAGGAAATTATTTTGCGGGATTAGTACAGTGGCAGTATGCGACCTTCCCAAGGTTGAGGCGCGAGTTCGATTCTCGTATCCCGCTTTTTATTTAAAATAAAAATAGGGGGAAAGATTTCCCCCTATTTGATGCTCATACATATAGGTCTATCTTGCGTCGGTCTTGATCTTTTCAACAAGATTCGTAGCATACGCCGCGCCTCCGCCTGGATCTTTGAGCGTTTTAGCGGCAATAGGCTTCGCGATCTCGCCGTCTTTTTCTTTATATATTGTTCCGGCATCGCTGTCCTTCTTCGCTACTGTCTTATCAAGTATAAATAATTTTTCGACCATTGCCATTGTTACATCTCTCTGGGTGGCTAATGCCGACCTGTCTTGAGCCGCTAATATCTGAGCGTCTGCTGTTACGCTTGTTAAGCTGTACAGACTTGCGCCCTCAATTGGCGGACTCGTTGATGGAACCGCAGCATAAGCAAAGACTGCGATAAAGATGAAACAAAGTGCTATTAAAAGCGTTTTTTTCATCTCTTTATTCTCCTTCTTTTATGGATTTTGCGCTTTTTTACTGACGATACTTTTCACCCCCCCTTTTTATCAGTGGCGGGTTTTAATTTCCCCGCTATATTTAAAAAAGCTATTTTAATAATAAAACACATATTAAAAATTTGCAAGAGCAAAATTCTCATAGATTATTTGGCTAAAAACCACGAAGCGTAGTATAATAAAAATGTGAAATTTTTACGAAATTTAAATAAAAAAGAAATTGTCGGGAAAACTTGCCTTTTGCGAGTGGATTTGAATATAGCCGAAAAAGAAGCGAAAAATTCTCCGCGGATTTTGGGAATTTTAGCGACGATAGAATTTTTAACAAATAACGGCGCGAAAGTGGTGATTTTGTCGCATAGGGGAAGACCAAAGCCCGTAAAGCGGATAAATCCAAAATCCAAAATCCTAAATCCTAAAGAATTTTCATTAAAACCATTTGCGAAAATTTTATCAAAATTATTAAAAAAACCGGTTCATTTTATTGATTTCAGTAAAAATTGGAAAGAAATTCTTGCTACCATCAATGGTAGCAAGAATAATATTTTTCTTTTGGAAAATTTGCGGTTTTTGGCGGGGGAAGAAAAAAATGATAGAAAATTGGCGAAGCAATTGGCGAGATTGGGTGATTTTTATGTGAATGACGCTTTTGCCGTCAGCCATCGTAACGCGGCTTCGGTTTCGGCGATTACGAAATTTTTGCCGAGCTACGCGGGATTGCTTTTAGAGAAAGAGATTAAAAACCTTTCCGTTGTTATGAAAAACCCGAAGCGTCCGTTTGTTGTTATTCTGGGCGGGGCGAAAATTTCCGATAAAATCGGTTTGATAAAAAAATTTTCCGCCGGCGAGCGGAGAGCGGATTATTTTTTGATTGGCGGCGGCATCGCCAATAATTTCTTATTGGCGCAGAGTTTGCCGATAGGGGATTCTATTTTTGAAGAATCAACAGTTAATTTCGCCAAAAAAATGCTGAAAAACAAAAAAGTGATTTTGCCGGTTGATTACGCGATTGAAAACAGAAAAATTTTAGATATCGGCCCGAATACGATTAAAATGTATTCGGATATTATAAAAAAAGCCAAAACGATAATTTGGAACGGGCCCATGGGATATTTTGAAAATCCGAAATTCGCCAAAGGCTCGGGGGAAATTGCCAAAGCGATAATCAGCAATAAAAAAGCGTTTTCCGCGATCGGTGGAGGAGAAACAGCGTCCATAATTCATAATTCCAAATTCATAATTCATAATAATATATTCGTATCCACTGGCGGGGGCGCGATGCTAGAATATCTAGCGGGCAAAAAGCTGTCAGGGATAGAAGCGTTAAAATGAAAAAAATTTTAATTTTATACCACAAAAATTGTCCTGACGGATTCGGAGCGGCGTGGGCGGCTTGGAAGAAATTCGGCAAAAAGGCGGATTATGTCGCGGTTGAATATCGTTCCGTTCCAAAAGAAAAATTTTTAAAAAATCGCAAAGAGATTTATATTTGCGATTTTTGCCATAATCGGCCGGTTTTGGAGAAATTATTGAAAATAAATCCGAATATTACGATTATCGATCATCATATTACCGCTAAGGAAACAATTAAATTGGCGAAAAATTATTTTTTTGCCTTAAATCATTCGGGTGCGGTTTTAGCCTGGAAATTTTTTCATTTCAAAAAACCGGTTCCGCGGCTTTTGCGTTATGTTGAAGACGTTGATTTATGGAAATGGAAATTGCCGTTTACGGCGGAAATATCCGTTGCTTTGGAACTTTACAATAATTTTGATTTTAAAAAATGGGATAAAATCGCTCCGGACTTTGAAAGCGCCGAAAAAAGAAAAAAATATGTGGACGAAGGGAAAATAATTTTGAAATACCGCGATACGATTTTGAAAAGAATTATTGCCGGAGCGGAAAAAGTAAGATTTGGGAAGGTAGGAGCATTTGCTGTAAATTCGCCGTTTTGGCAATCGGAAATCGGAAATTATATTGTGGAAAATAAAAAAAGAATTGGAATTATCTGGTCGAGAAAATCCGGCAAAATAAATGTTTCATTAAGGTCAAAAAAAGGAATAGCCGATGTTTCAAAAATAGCCGCAAAATACGGCGGTGGCGGGCATAAAGCAGCCAGCGGATTTTCTTGGGATGTTAATAAGTCGTTTCCGTGGAAATAAAAAGTATAACATTTTGCTTACGATCGTGAATAAAATGTTATAAAAATTATTATGATAAATCGGCAAAAAATAATCGCATATTGCGACGGCGGTTCAAGGGGAAATCCCGGACCTTCGGCAATCGGAGTTTATATTCCGCAATTAAAAAAAGAATATTCAAAATTTCTCGGGCAGGCGACAAACAATGAAGCGGAATATCAAGCGGCGATTTTCGCTTTGAAAAAAATCAAGCATTTAATCGGCGGCGAAAAAGCGGAAAAAGCGGAAATTGAAATAAAAATGGACAGCGAATTGGTTGTTAATCAATTAAACGGCAAATATAAAATAAAAGAAAAATCTCTCACCCCATTTTTTATTGAAATTTGGAATTTAAAACAGGATTTCGGCAATGTGAAATTTTTTTATATTCCGCGCGAAGAAAACAAGGAAGCGGACAGAATGGTGAATAAGGAATTGGATAGCCAGAGGGGATTGTTTTGAATTTGACAAAAAGTACAAACTAAATATAATTGGAAAATTGGCAAGGAAGCGATAGCTCCGATTTAATTCGGGGAGGAAGGTCCGGACGCTTATAGAGGTACGGGTTAACGACCCGCCGCCGCAAGGCGAGAGGTGCGAGCAGTGACGCTCTGGTTCGAAAGAGCCGGAGAAGCCCGATCCCAACGTAGCTGGCTTAATCCTGTTATAGGGATAAAAAAACAGGAGTGAAACGGCAAAATCCTTACTAGGTGCAAGGCCGAATTCCGACGTTATGTCGGAGAGTGCCGCTAGAGCCTGAGAGCAATCAATGGCCCAGATAAATTATCGCTTAGACACAAAATCCGGCCTATCACTTGCCGATTAAAAAAACCGCCATTGGCGGTTTTTTGTTTTTTAATCGCCGAAAAGAAGCCTTATCGCCGCGCGGCAGACGTCGGAAACAGATTCGCCGCTTACGCGCGATTTATTTTCCAAAACGCTGATTTTTCTGTCGCCGTTTTGGTATTTTATGTATCCGTTTTCAAGATAACCGATTTTTTTCCGGTAGTAATCGTAAATGTCGTCTCCGGCGAAATAGCCGAGCTTTTTTCCGTTAAGTTCAATAATATCATTTCCTTTGATATAACCGATTTTTTCTCCGTTTCTAAATATGTCGTTGTTTATGATTTTAATCATGGTAATTTGGCTGCGGGACTTGGATTCGAACCAAGGTGACGACTTTCAGAGAGTCGCATCCTACCACTAGATGATCCCGCAATAATTTAATTTATATTATAATTTTAAAGATTTATCAAATTTTTCCTTTTGGCGTTACCCAGAATCCGAGGCGGAATTTTTTGCCGAGCGCCAGCCGCGTTTGGGCTTCTAAAGCCGGAAACGCGCCGAAAACAACCATTGTAATCAGAAGCAAGGGCCATTGCAGAACCATGGCGATATATTTATGTTTCCCGTATTCAATTGGCTTTGGCGGAAGAATAACCATTGTCAGATAAATAGAGGTGATAATGCCGACCATTGACAGTGTCATCAGCCATCTTGTGATTTGGGGAAGATTGTAAGCGAGCAGGCTTTGCTTAAAAATTTCTCCTCCCAGAATAATCGGCAGCCAGCCGAGCATAAAAATAATCAAAGTGTTGGTGCTCCATGACCAGAATCCTTCAATGTAAATCCACGAATAATGCCATTTTTTGCGGAATTTGATTTCTTTATTTTTCCAAAATCCGAAAAGCATATAAGGAATGTTTTCGCAGCCCCAGGCCCAGCGGCGCTGCTGTTTATAGAGGTTTTTCATTGTTTGCAAGAAATTGGGCGCGGCATTGGCGTCCATTTTTACGGGATAATAAAGAGGGATTGTGCCGTAATTTCCGTTATGCCGAAAAAGGCATTGCCAAAAAATTCGCGAATCTTCGCTTACCATGTTAGGTTGCCAAAAATCAACATTGATAAGCGCTTGCAAAGGCATTGAATGTGAAGAAAAAGTCGTGAGTCGTTCGGTTCTTTCTTGCTGAAGTGTGTGCCAGAAAGTTGCGGAAAAAGCCACAACGCGCGCCAGAGCCGGCGATTGCCAGATATTGTTGGTGTAAAAAGGCACTGGCTGATAGCTGAAATTTTGGTTATTCGGCGTATTCAGAAAAACATAAGTGAGGCGGCTGAAATAATCGGGGTAAATAACGGTGTCAACGTCAAAAGCGGAGACGATGACATTTTCATAAGGAATTTGCAGAGCGTCGATTATTTCTTCTTTGGATTTTTTTCCGGCCCAAGCGATATTGGAGCCTTTGCCCGGGATTTCGCCTTGAATGTCGGCGGGGTGAATTGTGATTAAGAATTTGAAAAATTTATTTTCGTATTCTTTTTTAATTTTTTCCGCGATTTCAACGGCGCTGTTTCCGATTTTTTCTTCCGCCGCCAGAACAATAATCATTTTTTCTTTCGGGTAATTGGCGTTCGCCAAACTTTCTACCGAGGCGCGAATTGTTTCTTCTGGTTCGTTGTAAAAAGGGAGGAGGATTAAATGATAAATGCGATTCCATGTATTATTTTTTGTTTGTAGATTCGGATAAGTTTGTAGGTTTGAATCGGTTTTAAGTTTCTCCAGCCAATCAATTTCCATATTCTTCCGCATTTTTCCAAAAGCCGAACGCAGATGAAGCGCCAAGTAAATCGTTTTTAAGAGCCAATAAACGTCAAAGGCGATGATGAAAACCGCCGCGAAAATCGGCGTAAGCCACGAAATAAGAACAACGCCGATTAACGTGCCCCATGACAAAACCGCCGGAAAAATTTCCAACAGCCTGTAAATTCGCCGTTCTTTGGGATTTTCCAAATCAGATGCCGAGCCGATTTTCGTATAATTGTATTCTGCGGGAAAAGACATTATTATAATAGTAAACAGGAAATGGGAACTAGTAAATCCCCGCATTAAAAATGGAAATAATCTTTTTAACCGCGATTTTAATAATTGTTTTGGCAGGTTTTGCCGCTATTTTTGTTTTTTTGAAAAATTATAAAAAAATGGAGAAAGACGATCAGTCTTTGCTCTTATTACAAAATCAGATTCAGGAAATTACGCGGGCCGTTGATTCCAAGCTGGAGCATTCAACGCGGCTGATGCAGAGCCAGTTCGGCGAAAGTAGCCGGATAATCCGCGAAATTACGCAGGAACTTACAAAAGTCGGCGAAGGCCAAAAACAGGTGGTTGACATCGCCCGTCAGCTGGAAAGTTTGCAGGATATTTTGAAAAATCCGAAACAACGGGGAGTTTTGGGCGAATATTATCTGAAAACAGTTTTGGAAAATGTTTTGCCGCCGGGTAGTTTTCAGATGCAATACGAGTTCAACGACGGCAGCATTGTTGACGCCGCGGTTTTCGTGAAAGATAAAATCATTTCGGTTGATTCTAAATTTTCTCTTGAAAATTACAATCGGATTCTGGAAACGCGCGACGAAACGGAAAGACAAAAATTGGAAAGCGCTTTTCGCGACGATTTGAAAGCCCGCATTGACGAAACTTCAAAATACATCAAGCCGTCGGAAAACACGATGGACTTCGCTTTTATGTTCATTCCGTCGGAAGCGGTTTATTACGATTTGCTTATTAATAAAGTCGGCGCCGTAAAAGCGAATACCCGCGATTTGATTGAATACGCGGCAGGCGAGAAAAAAGTGATGATTGTTTCACCCACGACTTTTTTGGCTTATTTGCAGACGGTTTTGCAGGGATTGAAAGCTTTGCAGATTGAAGAATCCGCCAAGGAAATCAGAAAAAGAGTGGAAGAATTGGGCCGACATTTAGCGAGTTATGAAACTTATATGAAAAAATTGGGGACGCATCTTGGCACAACGGTGAATATGTATAATAGCGCTTATAAAGAACTTGGCAAAATTGACAAGGATGTTTTGCGGATTACCGGCGAAGCCGCGGATTTGGAACCAATCTCGCTTGACAAACCCAACCAAGATGATATTTTATAGGTAGAAAATTTAAATAAGGGAGGTTTATATGGCAGGATATGAGCCGCATTTGTCATTGCAGAAAGAAGTAAGAAAAAAATACGAAGATAAATGGGTTGCCCGTTTTAAAAAATATCAAAGAGAAGTCGCTTTTTCCGGCGATTCTTACAGTGAAGTAGTTGACAAAATCATGAAATCGGAATTGCATTATGACAATTTTGAAATCTTTCACATTCCAGAGGAGATGGAATGATGAGAAATTTTGGGGAGTATAATTACTCCCTTTTTTTATTTGTAAAATCTTCATTTTTTCATTAAAATTAAAAAATGACTGAAAAAGAAATCTTAAAATTTTGGCAGGAGAATAAAATTTTTGAGAAATCCGTAAAAAGGGAATCACTAAAAGGTGATTACGTATTTTACGACGGTCCGCCTTTCGCCACCGGCACGCCGCATTACGGCCATATTGTCGCCAGCGCGATGAAAGACGCGGTGCCGCGCTATTGGACAATGAAAGGCTATCGCGTGGAACGAAAATGGGGCTGGGATTGCCATGGCCTGCCGATTGAAAATATCGCGGAAAAAGAACTCGGCATCAAAAGAAAAAAAGAAATTGAAGAAATGGGAATCGGCAAATTCAACGAGTTTTGCCGTTCAAAAATTTTCACTTATGTGGACGAATGGAAGAAAGTCATCGGCCGCTTGGGCAGATGGGCGGATATGGAAAACAGCTACAAAACAATGGATGTTTCTTTTATGGAGTCCGTTTGGTGGACATTCAAGCAGTTATGGGATAAGGGTTTGATTTATGAGGGATACCGCTCAATGCATATTTGCACGCGCTGCGAAACAACGCTTTCCCAGCAAGAGGTGAGCGAGGGATATAAGGATATAAAAGATATTTCGGCAATAGCGAAATTTGAATTAATTGATGAACCGAATACTTTTGTTTTGGCGTGGACGACTACGCCTTGGACTTTAGTAGGTAATGTGGCGTTGGCGGTAGGAAAAGATGTTGGATATGCGAAATGGAAAAAAGACGGAGAAGTATTTATTTTAGCCGAAGAATTGGCTGCTAAATATTTTTCAGATTTTGACACTACTGATTTTTTAAGATATGAAACTTTACCTGTAAATTATTTAATAGGAAAATCTTATAAGCCTCTTTTTGATTACTACTATAGCGATAAAAATTTAAAAAATCGCGAAAACGGGTGGAAAATTTATGCTGCCGATTTTGTGACCACCGAAGAAGGCACGGGCGTGGTGCATATCGCGCCGGCCTTCGGTGAAGACGATTTGAATTTATGGCAAAAAGAAAATTTGCCGTTTATTCAGCATGTCGGCATGGACGGAATTATCAAGACGGAAGCGAAAGATTTCGCCGGAATGAGCGTAAAACCGGCCGACGACCATCAATCAACAGATGTGGAAATTATAAAATATTTAGCGAAGAATGGTTTACTTTTCGCCAAAGAAAAATATGAACACAGCTACCCGCATTGCTGGCGGTGCGACACACCGCTTATCAATTACGCGACTTCTTCGTGGTTCGTGAATATCTTGAAAATTAAAGAGCGCGCCATTGAATTGGCGAAAGATATAAATTGGTCGCCGTCACACATTAAAGAGGGGAGGTTCGGCAAATGGCTGGAAGGCGCGCGGGATTGGTCAATTTCCAGGCAGAGATATTGGGCGTCGGCGATGCCGATTTGGAAATGCGAAAAATGCAAAGAAGTAAAAGTGGTCGGTTCGATTGAGGATATTAAAAATAATGTCAAAAAATCCGGCAATAAGTATTTTGTGATGCGTCACGGAGAAGCGGAGCAAAATGTTAAAAATATTCTTAATTCAAAATTAGAAATGAATCACTACCATCTTACCGAAAAAGGAAAAAAACAAGTTTTAGCAGCGGCAGAAATTCTTCGGCAAACTCAGGATAAAATTGATTTTATTTTTTCTTCTGATTTATTGCGCGCAAAAGAGACCGCAGAAATAATAAATGATGGTTTGGGGATAGGTAAGGATAAAATAATTTTTGATGAAAGAATAAGAGAAGTTAATTTTGGAATTTTTGACGGCAAAACAAGCCAAGAATATCGTTCTTATTTTTCTTCCTATAAAGAAAGATTTGAAAAAAATCCGCCTAACGGAGAAAATTTCAGCCAATTAAAAAATAGAGTAAGTGAATTTTTATACGATATTGATAAAAAATATTCAAATAAGAATATCTTAATTATAAGCCATGAAGCGTCTATTTGGTGTATGGCTGCTGGAGCGATTGGGGCAGATGTTGATGGGGCGCTGGAAATTACAAAAAGTAAAGAAGAACAATTTATTAAAACCGGCGAAATAATGGAGATTGATTTCGCGCCATTGCCGCATAATCAAAATTATGAGCTTGATTTGCATCGGCCATATATTGATGAGATTAAATTTCCTTGCGAATGTGGAGGCGAACATAAAAGAATCCCCGATGTTTTGGATACATGGTTTGATTCCGGCTCAATGCCCTACGCGCAGAATCATTATCCGTTTGAAAACAAAGAAAAATTTGAAGCCAATTTTCCGGCGGAATTTATCGCCGAAGGCGTGGATCAGACGCGCGCGTGGTTTTATTATTTGCATTGCATTGCCACAGGGATTAAAGATTCGCGGGCATTCAATAATGCGATTGTTAATGGCATTGTTCTGGCGGAAGACGGCAAAAAAATGTCCAAGCGTTTACAGAACTATCCGGATCCGATGGAAGTGATAGAAAAATATGGCGCTGACGCTTTAAGATTATATCTTTTGGGTTCTCCCGTTGTGAGCGCGGAAAATTTGAATTTTTCGGAAAAAGGAGTGGACGAGGCGCATAAGAAAGTCGTGATGCGGGTGAAGAATGTGCTGGCGTTCTATAAAATGTATTCTGACGAAAATCCAAAATCCGAAATCCTAAATCCTAAATCAATTAACATATTGGATAAATGGATTTCAATTCGTTTAAATCAGTTAATCGGCGAGATTACGGAGGCGATGGACAATTATAAACTGAATGAAGCGGTGCGGCCGATTGGAGATTTTGTTGAAGATTTGTCCAATTGGTATGTACGCCGGTCGCGGGAAAGGTTTAAAACGGATGGAGAGGATAAGGAAAGCGCAACGGCGACTTTACGATTCGTTTTATTGGAATTTTCAAAAGCAATCGCGCCATTTATGCCGTTTATTGCTGAAGAAGTTTATAAAGAATTAAAAGGAGAAAAAGAAAGTGTGCATCTTGAAGAATGGCCAGAGGTTAAGAAAATTACAGACGAAGATAGAAAAATTGTGGAAGAAATGAAAAAAGCGAGAGATGTCGTCTCTATTGCTTTGGAAGAAAGGCAGAAAGCAGGAATAAAAGTTCGTCAACCACTCGCTTCACTTAATCTAAAAGATAAAAGCTTAAAATTAAAAGCTGATTTATTGGATTTAATAAAAGACGAAGTAAATGTGAAGGAAATTATCTTTAATGAAAATATTGCGAACGAAGTTGAATTGGATACAAAAATCACACCTGAGTTGAAAAACGAAGGTATTGTCCGCGAATTAATTCGCAATATCCAGGATTTGCGGAAAAAAACGGGCTTAACGCCCCAGCAGAAAATCGAGCTTATTATTGAAACCGGCGAAAATTTTATCAAAAATTTCAGCGAGGAAATTAAACGCGCTGTAAACGCCGAGACGATAGAATTCACTCAAAATAATGGCGAGATAATAAAAATAGATGAATTGGAATTTAAAGTTAAAATTCAAAAATAATATGCCAAAAATTTATAATAAATTGGCGCGGGATAAAATAGTGGAAATTATAGAAGATGGAGGCAAATTCAAAAAAAGAATAATTTTAGACGAAAGTTAATAGGAGATAGTTCATTCCAACATTCTCAAGAATGTTGGAATGAAGTGGATAGTGTGTTATTATAAAAATTATGGACAAGGATAAGGTTGAGAAAAAAGAAAAAAGTTATTATGAATTGGAAAGAATTATAAAGGGCGTTGCCAATCATCGCCGGATTGAAATTTTGGAAATGCTTGGTAAAAAACCGGAAATGTCCGTGGCGGAAATCGCAGAAAAGGTGAAAAGCAATTTTAAAACCACTTCGGATCATATCAGAAAAATAGCGGTTGCCGGTTTATTAATGAAACGGTCGGATAGCAAAAGCGTCCGCCACAAACTCACGAAGCGCGGCGAGTTCATTCTCAAATTCTTGAGAATGTTGGAATGAAGAAAATTTATGTTTATTTTACGGACGAAATTTAAAAATGAAATTATTTCTGAATTTTTGGTGCCAATAAAGCCGTCAAAAAAAGTGATTATTCTTTGTGGCGGCATGCCGTCGTATCCCGGAAGAAGAAATGAATTGATGGAATTTTTAGCGAAAAAGGGGTATTGGGTGTTTTTGCCGCGTTATCGTGGTAGCTGGGAAAGCGGCGGGTCGTTTCTTAAAATTTCTCCGCATCATGACATTGTTGATATTATTGATGAATTGCCAAGAGGTTTTCGCGATTTATGGAGTAATAAAAGATATAAGATAAAAAATTCGGAAATTTATCTTATTGGTTCCAGTTTTGGAGGGCCTGCTGTGATTTTAGCTTCTAAAGACAAGAGAATTAAAAAAGTTGTGGCATTTTCTCCAGTGATTGATTGGCGAAAAGAAAGCAAAATTGAAACAGTTGATTCGCTTAGTAAATTTACAAAAATCGCTTTTGGCAATGGTTATAGATTTATAGATAAAAATTGGAATAAATTGAAATCCGGAAAATTTTATAATCCAATGAATGAGGTTAAATCAATTGACGGCAAGAAAATATTCATTATTCATGCAAAAGACGATGATGTGGTGTATTCGAAGCCGTCAGAAAAATTTGCAAAATTAACCGGTTGTAAATTCATTTTACTTAAAAGAGACGGTCATTTATCAATATCTAATTTAATATTGCCGAAATTTTGGAAAGAAATTAAAAAATTTTTAGAAAAATAAAAAATTAGTCGGTAATTCTATTTTTGTTTCAACAATTTTATCTTTCTTGGTTATTCCGTTAATTTTGTTTTTGATTTAAAAAAAGCCGCGCGAGGCGGCTTAGTTTTGTTGTATGGTTTATAGTTTCAGCGCTGCGCCGTTTTTTAGCGCATAATCAATTATTTCGCCGAATTCGTCTTTTGAGCATAATCTATTCGCCGTAATTGTGCAATACCATGCCGGTTCAACTTTTCTGCTTAATATGTCATTTTTGTCGCCAAACGACTCATCTTTTTCGATCTCCACAATATTGCCATACCATCTTTCTATTTTACGGAGCAATTTTTTACTCAATACGACATTGCTAATCGATGGATGGGTTGATTTCATAATTTCGCCACCTCCTTTCAATTTAATTCTATGTGCGGAGTTTTCTTTTTGCATTTATAACAATAAATGGTTTTAATATGTCCGCGTTTCCTGTTGTTGCCGCGCACCCTGTATATTATTTGAACGTTTTTACAAGGGCGGCATTTTAACGATTTTTGTATTGTCATTCGCATATGTTTTGCATTTAATCCCATTTCGAAATCTCCTCTTTGTTATAAATACAAATCTTTTGACATTTTCCAGCTTCGCTGCATTTTTTGAAATTATCAATCCAATTAATCCAAATTTTAATATTTCTCCCTTCCGGACAATCTTGATAAGTTCCTACTCCCATTTTTCTAAACCTCCTTTTTTAGTTTTATTTCAAACGATTTAATCGCTTGATGCTGAGTTTAAAATAAGATAAAATTTATTCAATGTCAATAATTTCAAATTTTAAAAAATTGGCGAAAAACGATTTAAGAAAAAAAGCGCTTCAAATTGCCGAGGCGGGATATGAGGCGATTGAAATAAAACGAGTAGTAAGCAGAAAGGTGAAAGTATCAAGGGAAAAAACGAAAGAAGAGTTTTTAATAATTAATACGCATAATAAAAAAGAAAAAATTGATTTAAATAATTATAAAAAGATTTTTCTTGTCGGCATTGGCAAGGGGTCGGCGCTGGCGAGCGTGACTTTGGCGAAAATATTAGGAAAAAAATTGAACGGCGGAATCGCGCTGGATATTCAAAAACCAAAATTGAAAATTGAAAATTATAAATTGAAAATTTTAACAGGCACTCATCCTTTACCTTCTCAACAAAACGTCAACGCCACTCAAAAAATAATCAAATTGGCGAAGAGCTTGGGAAAAGACGATTTGCTTATAACTCTCATTTGCGGCGGCGGTTCTTCTTTAATGTGCGGTTCGGAAAAAGAATTAAAAGCGTCGCAAACGGTTTTTAAGGAATTAACTAAAGCCGGAGCGAATATTATGGAATTAAATACGGTCAGAAAACATTTGTCCGAAGTGAAGGGAGGAGGGTTGGCGAAATTGGCTTATCCGGCAACTGTGCTTTCTTTGGTCATTTCCGATGTTTGCGGCAATGATTTGTCTTTTGTTTCTTCCGGTCCGACTGTTTTTGATAAAACCACAAAAAAAGACGCGGAGAAAATTTTAAAAAAATATTTTAATGTAAGGACGTCGGACGTCTCACGGACATCCGACGTCCCCAAATTAATTCGCGTTTTAACAGAGACGCCAAAAGATAAAAAATATTTCAAAAAAGTAAAAAATATTCTTTTTGTCTGCAATCAGGATGCGGTGATGGCGATGTTGGAAAAAGCTATAAAATTAGGATTTTCCGCGAAAATTTATTCATTGGCGTTGGAGGGAGAGGCGATGAACGCTTTATTGCCGATAGTAAAAATGGTGAAGCAAAAACAAGCGATTATTGCGGCCGGCGAAACAACGGTAAATTTAAAAAATCGGCCCAAGGGGAAGGGCGGGAGGAATACGGAAGCCGTTTTAGGCGCTGTAGCGCAAATACAAAATTCAATCCGCCAGCCGGCGGACCAAATCCTAAATAATTTGGTTTTTATATCTTTTACCTCCGACGGTCGCGATAACACCGAGGCCGCGGGCGCGATTGCCGATGAATTAACTTTGCGAAAAGCGAAAAAATTAAAGATGAGCCCGATTGAATTTTTAAAACAGAACAAATCATTCGCTTTCTTTGATAAAACCGGAGATTTGATTTATGCTAAAAAGAGATGTTTTAATGTGGCTGATTTGATGTTTGTTTTGAGTTTACTGAATGAGCAACATTGATATTAATAATAATTGTATGTTATAATTTATTAAATAATGATTAGCCGTTTAATTCTCAAAAACCACCCCGAGAGAGAGAGAGAGAGAGAGAGAGAGTAAATCGGGTCGCGCGAATTTTTGAAAATAAAACTGTTCAAAAATCCATCGCTATTTTTTTAATGGCAATTTTTTGTTTTATTTATATAACTCCACTAACAACCAATGCGGGAGCATTTGGCTGTATACTTTTAAGTGGCTTATCATCCTTCTTGCCAAAAATAGGATTTATCAATAAAGATAATAATTATTTTGGGGATAATAATAATAGCTGTGGATCGCTGAGCGGGCCAATGCCGGGTTATTTAACGAAAATCCCTCGCGACTTAAGAGGATCTATTTTTAAAAGAGAAGGAGCTTATGTAAGTTTAATAAAATCCCGCTTAATAAATTTTTCTCCAGCCAATCCAACGCTTCCTTTTAAAATAAAAATAGAAAAAATTTTAACTGTTGCAAATATTAATAATCAAGAAATTCAACCTTTTGATTATTCATCAAATATAAAAGAAGTTAATAATATTTTTGAAATTATTGATAGTGTCGGTGGTTCATATACCACTAAAAGCAAAGATTGCAACTGGTATGGTGCATGTAAAATAACTTATACAACGACTTATATAAATTATATTTTAACCGCTTACGGCAGGATTTATAGAGGCATAGGAAACCAAAGTACGACTATAAGAGAAGGAGCTTTTGGAGGAGCTTTTGGGGGGGACGCTAATTATGGGACAAACAGTAGTGGATTAAGTTGGTCATTAGTTTATGAACCGCAGTATCCGTCGGTTGATTTAAAAATTAATGGAGTTGATGGCGACATTTTGTCAATGACGGTGCCCGACACAGATGTTGTTTTAAGTTGGACGTCGGCAGAAGTTTCTGATTGTAAAGCATCTGGCGATTGGAATGGAGATAAGTCAATTTCTGGCAAAGAAGAATTGGGCAAATTATTCCGCGGCAAAGAAAACCCCGGCCAAGGGAGAACCTATAATTTTATTATTAGTTGTCGCACAAATGAAGGAGAAGAAGTTTCTGATAGAGTTTCGGCAAATATTTTTCAGTATCCATCATGTTCTTTTTGGGCCGACCCAGAAAAAATTATTTTGCCTCAAATTTCAACTTTAAAATGGTTTTGCGAATATACTGATTCGGCGAATATTGCCCCCGAAATCGGAAACGTTAATTCTGGCGACGGATCTGTCGATGTTAGACCAAGCGAAAACACAGTTTTTCTCCTTAACGCTTTTGGATTGGACGGTTCTACAATTTATCGCGTCGCAGTAGAGATTGGAATGCCGAAATCATCATCACCTTTAAAATATAGAATAAAAGAGGTGACTCCTCGATAAAGGTCGGATTTAAAAAATAAAAATCATGGAAGAAACAAAAGATATCAATTCAAAAGAAATTATTCTGCCAAAATTATGGGTTTTAATTTTGGGAATATTAAGCGCCGTTTTATTTCCGCCGATCGGAATAATTTGGGGGATTTTTTTGCTGGTTAAAAAATATCGCAGCATCGGGATAACGCTTATCGGGGGAGCTATTATTTCAACGGCAATCGGCGCGCTGATAGTTTATAAACAGTTGATTTTTAAAAATAACAACGAAGAATTTGCGGTAAATATAAACGATTATCCCGTTTTTAACAAAGGAGACATTTTGCCTAAAAATCTTCAAAAGTTGCAGATGCAAAAATCGCAAAATAAAGAAATTTTGACAATTTTTAAGGAAGAAGCATTGAAAGACATAGTGTCAATAGAACAAGCTCAGAAATTATTGAGAATATTGGAAGGGTCGTTAAAAAAATTATCGCCAGAGCAGACATATAGGATTTTAGAATTACTTGAAGAAATAGAAAAGAAATAGGAATAGGTTATATAAGAGGTTAAGAAAATTAGCCTCTTTTTTTATTTGCTTTATAACGTGATTATTTTTATAATAATTCTTATGAATAAATTTATTAAAAAATTAAGCGAGGTTGGGATAAAAGATGTTAGCGAAGTGGGCGGGAAAAACGCGTCGTTGGGCGAGATGATTAAAAATTTGACGCCGAAAGGCGTAAAAATTCCGGGCGGGTTTGTGGTGACGGCGGAAGCTTATCGGTATTTTTTAGAGAAAACAAAATTAAAACAGTTTATAAAACAAACACTTACGGGATTAAACACGAAAAATCTTAAAGATTTAGCAAGGCGGGGAAAATTAATTCGCGAGACCATCAAAAAAACCGAATTTCCGGAAGATTTAAAAGAGGCGATTGCGAAAGCTTACGCGGAAATGGAAAAAGAATACGGAAAAAATGTTGACACAGCTGTTCGTTCAAGCGCCACTGCCGAAGATTTGCCGGGCGCGTCTTTTGCCGGCGAACACGAAACTTATTTGAATATCAGGGGCGCGGAAGAAATTTTAAAATCAACGCGCGCGGCGATGGCTTCATTATTTACCGATCGCGCCATTTCTTATCGTGTTGACAAGAAATTCGACCATTTCAAGGTGGCGCTTTCGGTTGGCGTTCAAAAAATGGTGCGTTCGGATAAGGGCTGTTCTGGCGTGATGTTTACTTTGGATACGGAATCGGGCTTTAAAGATTTAGTTTTAATCAACGGTTCTTGGGGCTTGGGTGAAATGATTGTGCAGGGCGAAGTGACGCCGGACGAATTTTTAGTATTTAAGCCGAAATTGGGTTTGGCGGAAAATCCGATAATTTCCAAAAAACTCGGCGTCAAGAATCAAAAAATGATTTATTCGGAAGGCAACGGCGTTTCCATAAAAAACACAAAAATTATCAATACTTCGCAAAAAGAAAAAGAATCTTTTGTTTTAAGCGATAATGAAATTTTACAATTGGCGAAATGGGGGGTTTTGATTGAAGAGCATTATTCAAATAAATATAAAAAATGGACGCCGATGGATATGGAATGGGCGAAAGACGGCGGAACCGGCGAATTGTTTATTGTTCAGGCGCGGCCGGAGACGATTCATGCTTTGCGCGATTTTTCAAAAATCCGCGAGTATGTTTTAACTGATCTGAAAGCTAAAAGCTCAAAGCTAAAAGCTATTGTGAGGGGTGCTTCAGTGGGAAGTAAAATCGCGACTGGCAAGGCGCGGGTGATTTTAGACGCGAAAAATGTAGGGCAATTCAAGGCCGGCGAGGTTTTGATTACCGATATGACGGACCCCGATTGGGAGCCGATTATGAAAATCGCTTCCGCGATAATCACTGACAAGGGCGGACGGACTTCGCACGCCGCGATTGTGTCTCGCGAACTTGGCATCCCGTGCATTGTGGGTTCGGAAAACGCCACTAAAAAAATAAAAACAGGACAAATGATTACGGTTGATACCACCGGCGCCGAGGGTTTTGTTTATGATGGCGCGCTGAAATTTAAAATTATCGAGCATGATGTCAAAAAAATGCCTAAGCCCAAGACGAAAATAATGATGAATATCGCCACTCCAGAAACCGCTTTTGAAAAATCATTTTTGCCGAACGATGGCGTAGGACTGGCAAGAGAGGAATTTATTATTGCGGGCGATATCGGAATTCATCCGATGGCGCTGATAAATTATGAAAAAATCAAAAATGACGCAAGGCGTTATCCTGAGCGGAGCGAAGGATCTTTTAAGAAAATAATAAATGAAATTGATAAAAAAACCGTTGGTTATCCTGATAAAATTCAATTTTATGTTGATAAACTGGCTTACGGCATCGCGAAAATCGGAGCCGCGTTTTATCCCAAACCGGTGATTTTGAGATTTTCCGATTTCAAAACCAATGAATACCGGACGCTTATCGGCGGCGAATTATACGAACCACAGGAAGAAAATCCGATGATTGGTTGGCGCGGGGCTTCAAGGTATTATCATCCGAGTTTCAAAGACGCGTTTATTTTGGAATTAAAAGCCATTAAAAAAGTCCGCGAAGAAATGGGCTTGGACAATGTGGAAGTGATGGTGCCGTTTTGCCGCACTCCTCAAGAGGGCCGGAAAGTCGTGGAAATAATATTAAAAAACAATCTAAAACCTAAAACCCAAAACCTAAAACCTCTTAAAATTTTTGTCATGTGCGAGATTCCGTCCAATGTCGTTTTGGCGGATGAATTTCTTGATGTTTTTGATGGAATGAGCATTGGCTCCAATGATTTGACGCAGCTTACGGTAGGCATTGACCGCGACGGCAATGAAATGATTCGCGGCATCACCAATGAAAACGACGGCTCGGTGAAAAAACTTATTTCCGAAGCCATTAAAAAATGCAAAGCCCGTAAAAAATACATTGGTATCTGCGGCCAGGCGCCGTCGGATATAGAAGGTTTTGCCGAATTTCTGGTGGAGCAGGGCATTGAAAGCATGTCGTTAAATCCGGACACTGTCATCAAAACTACGCAAAGGGTTTATCAAAAGGAGAGAAATAAAAAGTGAAAATCTTAGATATTGACTTTAAAATTATTCAAGATTCTCGTGGGAAGGATACTCTGGAAGCCGAATTAAGGGCTGATTTTTCGCGTAAGTCCGTGTTTAGTCTGCGTAAGTCCGCGTTGGCGTGCGCCAGCGTGCCGAGTGGGAAAAGTACGGGAACGCACGAGGCGTTTGTTTTGGAGCCGAAAAAGGCGGTGAAAAAATTTAAAGAAATCAAACCGCAGATTTTAAGTCGTGAATTCGATTCGCAAGAGGAATTTGATAATTTTCTGATTCAACTTGACGGAACGCCGAATAAAAGCAATCTTGGCGGAAATTTAATTTTGTCTTTGTCCTTGGCATTCGCGCGCTTGAAAGCGAAAAGCGAAAATTTGGAACTTTTTCAATATATTTGTTCAATATTAAGGCCTCCGCAAGACCTTAATATAAGGCCTTGCGGAGGCCTTATCACTAGGCCAATTTTCAATGTTATCAACGGCGGCGCGCACGCAACAAATAAAGAATCGAAATTAGATTTTCAGGAATTTCAAGTGATTTCGCAGGTTGAGGATTTTAGCGTGGCTTTTAGCGTTGGAAAAATTTTTTACAGAAAACTCGGCGATTATCTGCGGGGAAAATTTGGGGCCGAAAACGTGGTTTTGGGCGACGAGGCCGGTTATTCCGCGCCGTTTAAAAACAATGAAGAAGCGCTGGATTGTCTGGTAGAAGTGATTAAAAAATATAATTATCCGCTGAGAATCGGGTTGGACATGGCGGCGTCGCAATTTTTTAAGGGAGATTATTATTTAATCGGCAACAAAAAATATTCAGCCGAAGAATTGAAAAATTATTATTTAAAACTTATTGAAACCTACAACATTTTATCAATAGAAGACCCGTTTTTTGAAGAGTCGTTTGAAGATTTCGCGAAATTAAATGTCGATTTAAGCGGAAGATTGGTGATTGCCGACGATTTAACGACCACAAATCCAAAAAGATTAAAAATTGCCGTAGAAAAAAAATCGGGCAACGCGATTTTAATAAAACTTAATCAGATTGGCACACTTACGGAAACGTTAAAAGTCGTAAAAATGGCTTACGAAAATAATTGGCGGGCGGTTGTAAGCCACAGAAGCGGGGAAACGCTTGACGATTTTATCGCCGATTTGGCGGTTGGAATCAATGCGTGGGGCATTAAAGCCGGTGCTCCGGCAAAACCGGAACGCTTGGCAAAATACAAACGGCTTTTGGAAATTTATAGTAAACAAAATAATAAAAATAAAATTTGACTTTTTTACAATATTATTTTATTCTTTTAATGTACGTTAAAAAGTGAATAAGAAAGATTTTGATAAAAATAAAACAAGATAAAGGAGGAAGGGGAAATGAGAATTTCTTGGGATGAGTTGTTTGTAAAAATCGTTCGGCTTTATAGCCAGCGGTCGGCGTGCAAGCATTTTCAAGTTGGTGTTATCTTTGTCAGAGATAATCGTATTCTTTGCGCGGGATATAATGGTCCGCCAAAAGATGAAATTCATTGCGTTGACGTTGGATGCGCTAAAGAAGACGCGAATGGCAATCGTTTGCCGACTAATTCCGGACTTTGTCGCGGCGCGCATGCGGAAATGAATGCGGTGGCTAATGCCAATATGGAGCATGTGAGTTTGGAAGGCGCAACGGTATACTGCACTTTTTCGCCGTGCTACGATTGCGCGAAAATCTTGGTAAATCTTAGCATCAAAGAATTTGTTTTTGAAAAATGGTACAAGGATTGCCAGGAAGACGACAAAGCAATGGAGATCGGA
>JAJYWO010000018.1 GCA_021791445.1 bacterium
TGCTTATACCACTTGTGTTTTATTTGATCTTATAGATGAAGAAAAATCTCCAGTTGAAAAAGAATGGGAAGATTCGCATGAATTAATGTGGATTGATGAAAAAAATCTTAATTATGACACACTATGTCATGCAGAAATGGATGATTGGGTTAAAAGATTAAACGGAGAAGGGGCATTTACGGAAGATGGAGCTCTTGTTAATTCCGGCGAATTTACCGGATTAAAATCCGGCGAAGCGCGGGAGAAAATGTCTGAGTGGTTGGAAAAAAATAAATTGGGCGCGAAAAAAATAAATTATAAAATGCGCGATTGGGTTTTTGCCCGCCAAAGATATTGGGGTGAACCGTTTCCGCTTGTTTTTTGCGAACATTGCGCGGAAAAAATAAAAAGCGGAAAATATAAAAAAGGGGAATTTACGAAAGGAGAATTGTTAAATCTCGGCTGGATTCAAATTTATGAAAAAGATTTGCCGGTGAAATTGCCGAATGTCAAATCATACGAGCCGTCGGGAACAGGCGAATCGCCTCTCGTGAACATTAAAAAATGGGTAAACGCGAAATGTTCGAAATGCAAAGGTTTGGCCAAAAGAGAAACAAACACAATGCCCCAGTGGGCCGGTTCCTGCTGGTATTACATCGGTTATTTGATAAAGAAGGGGAAAAAATATAATTGGGACAAAAAAGAAATCAAGAAATGGCTGCCGGTTGATTTGTATGTCGGCGGAGTGGAACATGCCACGAGGCATTTGTTGTACGCCCGTTTTTGGCATAAGTTTTTATATGATATTAAACAAGTGTCATCAAAAGAGCCTTTTAATAAGTTAATGAATCAGGGTTTGATTTTGGCGGAAGACGGCAGAAAAATGTCCAAGCGCTGGGGGAACGTGGTTAATCCCGATGAGATGATTAAGCAATTCGGCGCCGATTCTTTGCGTTTGTATGAAATGTTTATCGGACCATTCGCGCAGAGCGTGGCTTGGAATTTGGACGGAATCAGAGGAATGAAAAGATTCCTTGATAGAATTTATAAATTTTATCAAAAATCCGAAATCCGATCCGCCAGTCGGCGGACGAAATCCGAAACAAATTCAAAATTAGAACGGCTAATCCATCAAACAATAAAAAAAGTGACCGAAGATATTGAAAATTTCCGATTTAACACCGCCATTTCTAGTTTGATGATTTTATTCAATGAAATGGAAAAAAACTTTGGAACTTTGAAACTTTTAAACTTCGAAACTTTTCTCAAATTACTGGCTCCTTTCGCGCCGCATTTGACGGAAGAATTATATCAAAGTTTAAAAGCATCAAAGTTTAAAAGCATTCACCTTGAATCGTGGCCGGAATATGATGCGAAACTAATTAAAGAAGAAAATTTTGAATTAATTATTCAAATTAACGGAAAAGTAAAAGATAAAATCTCGGTTCAAACCGGCATTTCCCAAGAAGAAGCGGAAAAAGCCGCCTTGGCGGTGGAAAAAATAAAAAACGCCGTTGTTGGCGTGAAAATCCGAAAAATAATTTTCGTTCCGAATAAATTGATAAATATCGTGATATAGCATGAAATACATTTTATTATTGGTTATTATCGGCGGAATAATTTTCTTTATTTTTAGCGCGCCGAAATTTTTCAGCGATTACGATTTAAACAAAAATGCCGCCACATCAACAGCCGAGAAGGCGGTTAAAAAAAAAGATGAAAAAAAAATTTCATCGGCTCCGAAGGCGGTTATAAAAGCTGTTCCCCTAACCGCTAAAAAAGACGAAATTCCGGATTCAAGAATCCCATCCGGTTTTACGCGTGAACAACTTTCGCCTTATTTTGAAAAAGTGAGAATCGCTTCGGCGTCGTTCAGTTCGGGGTATAACCAGCCTTCAATAATCAGGCTTTATACGCGTTTGGATATAGGCGATTTACCAGTGAATATCACGGGTTGGCGCTTAAAAAGCAATCGTTCGGGATTTTTTATTCCCGGAGCGGTTGAAATTTACCGGCCGGACGGCATAGGAGCAAATGAAGAAAAAGACATAATTTTGTCGTCAAACAATTACATCAATATTTACAGCGGCAAAAGCGCCATAAATAAAAATTTTCGCCTGAACAAATGCGCGGGCTATTTGGAAAATTCTTTTGATTTCAATCCGTCTTTGCCTCAAAGCTGTCCGCAGGTGTACAGGTCGCGCTATGAAATTTCTTATCTTCCCGGCCAATGCCAGACATATGTTCTTTCTTTGGGCGGCTGTAAGGCGGTTGATTACAATTTTTACAATTCAACTTTATTGGGGAGCGACCAAGGCAATATGTGCCGCGCTTATTTGAACACTGTCGGCACATACGGCAATTGTTTTCAAAAATATTCACAGGATAAAGATTTTCTGTCTAATGAATGGAGAATTTGGGTAAATCAGGACATTTTGGATTCTCAGCACGACAGAATAAATCTTTGGGATAAGGACGGGCTTTTGGTCAGCGATTATGTTTACTAAAGATTTTTTAAAATTTCTTTTACTGAATTTATCGGAATCGCCAAGCTGATATTTTCCGCGTCGGCAACCGCTACGGTGTTAATGCCGATAACTTCTCCTTTTGCGTTTATAAGCGGACCGCCGGAATTTCCCGGGTTGATTGCCGCGTCGGTTTGAATCATCTCTTTTAAAGTGTCTTTGCCGGGTTTTAGATCAGTTTCGGCTTTTATTTTGCGGTGCAAGCCGGAAACAATGCCTTCGGAAACAGTATTGGGAAAATTTCCCAACGGGCTGCCGAACGCCAAAATATTTTCTCCTAATTGAATTTTATCAGAATTTCCGAGTTTAATAGCTTGAAATTTTGTGGTTTGTGGTTTGTAATTTGTAATTTTTAACACTGCAATATCATTGTGCGAAGAAATGTGAATAATCTCGGCTTTGTGTTTTTTGCCGTCGTTTGTGATTATCGTATAATCGGCATCGGGGTCTGCGACAATATGTTTGCTTGTTATAACAACGCCTTTTTTATCAACAATAAATCCTGAACCGCCGCCGATTTCAATGTTGCCGTTGTTGGCAGCGATATTTTTCAGTTTTTTTCGGGCAGTTGGCGTAAGGATTTTTTTCGGAATTTTTTTTATATTTTCCGAAACAACAATAGACACCACGGCCGGCATCGCTTTTTTAATTATTTTTACAAAATTTTGAGCCATTGGCGGAGGAGGTGAGATTCGAACTCACGTGGGGCTTTCGCCCGCCAGCCGATTTCGAGTCGGTGCCGTTATGACCGCTTCGGTACTCCTCCAATATGCGATATTTTATTATAGATATTAAGTTTTTCAGAGCAAACCGGATAGGGGTTATGACCGCTTCGGTACTCCTCCAATATGCGATATTTTATTATAGATATTAAGTTTTTCAGAGCAAACCGGATAGGGGTTATGACCGCTTCGGTACTCCTCTAAATATTATGAAGTTTAAGAGTTTAAAAGTTTAAAAGCAAGTTTGGGGTTTACAAGTAAGTTTTATATTATAGAATATACGATATGGCTACCTTATCCGAATTAAAAAAACAGAGAAAACCCATTCATAATATAAATGTTAAACATGAAGCGAGTTTGACCGCGTTGGAAAAATTCGCGATTGCGATTACCGATCGCATTGGCACAATGGGATTCTTTTTTATCATATTGATTTGGACTGGTTTGTGGCTTTTGTGGAATATGTACGTGCCGATAAATTTGCGCTTTGATCCATTCCCCGCATTTGTTCTTTGGCTTTTTATTTCCAATATGCTGCAGCTTTTCTTTTTGCCGCTGATTATGATAAGCCAGAATCTTCAAGAGCGGCACGCCGAAATGAGGGCGGAAAACGATTTTGAAATCAATTTGAAAGCTGAAAAGGAAATTGAAACGATTTTGGAAAATCTTGAAAAACAAGAGGCGATGGTCGCCAAAATTTTGGAGAAATTGGAGAATAAATAATGTGGTGCGCGCTGAGGGGATCGAACCCCCGACCCTCTCGGTGTAAACGAGATGCTCTGCCACTGAGCTAAGCGCGCGGAAAAGTGCGCCTGCCTGGACTCGAACCAGGGACCCTCGAGGTATAAGCTCGATGCTCTAACCAGCTGAGCTACAGGCGCATAATCACTTTATTTCAACAGGTTTAAGTTTGAAGGTTTTTATCAGATTGTCAAATTCCTCGCGCTCAATGGTTTCTTTTTCAATCAGTTTTTGAGCGATGGCGTCCAGAACTTTTTTGCGCGAAGCGATTATTTTTTCCGCGGCAACATAAGCCCTATTGATGAAATTTTTCACCTCTTCGTCTATTTGCTTCGCCACTTCTTCGGAATAATTTTTCTCGGTTGTTATTTCCCGGCCGAGGAAAACCATTTCTTCGGTTTTGCCGAAAGTGATGGGGCCGAGTTTTTCGCTCATTCCGTATTTGGTGATGAGTTTGCGCGTGAGCGAAGAGGCGCTTTGCAAATCGCTGGAAGCGCCGGTGGAAACGTCGCCGAACACAAATTTTTCGGCGATATATCCGCCGAGCATCATCGCCAAATCGGTCATAAATTGGGATTTTGTGCGAAGGTATGTTTCTTCGGTCGGGAGTTTTAAGGTGTAGCCGCCGGCTCTGCCGCGGGCGACAATGGAAACTTTATGCACCGGATCCGCGTTTTTCAGCGAAGCCGCGACCAAAGCGTGGCCGGCTTCGTGATAAGCGGTGGTTTCTTTTTCTTTTTTGGAAAAGACGCGGCTGCGGCGTTCCGGGCCGAGCAAAACTTTTTCAACGGATTCAAAAATATCGATTTGCGATATCTCTTTTTGATTTTTTCTGGCGGCCCAAAGCGCGGCTTCGTTTAATAAATTCGCCAAATCAGCTCCGGAAAAGCCCGGGGTTCGTTCGGCTATTTTTCTCAAATCAACGTCTTTCGTCAGCATTTTTCCCCTGGCGTGAATTTTCAAAATTTCCTCGCGGTCGTTAATGTCCGGCAAATCTAGAATAACGCGGCGGTCAAAGCGTCCCGGCCGCAAAAGCGCGGTGTCCAAAACATCCGGCCTGTTCGTTGCCGCAATGACAATCCGTTTATCGTTTTTTTCAAATCCGTCCATTTCCACGAGAATCTGGTTTAAGGTTTGTTCTCTTTCGTCGTGTCCGCCGCCGAGTCCGGCTCCGCGCTCGCGACCTACAGCATCTATTTCATCAATGAAGATAATCGCTCGTCCGGCTTTTTTGGCGGTGTCAAAGAGATCGCGGACGCGCGAAGCGCCGACTCCGACAAACATTTCCACGAATTCGGAACCGGAAATGTGGAAAAACGGCACATTGGCTTCGCCGGCAACCGCGCGCGCGAGCAAAGTTTTTCCCGTGCCCGGGGCGCCGTAAAGCAAAACACCGCGCGGAATTTTCGCGCCAATATCAAGATATTTTTTCGGGTTTTTCAAAAAATCCACCACCTCCATCAATTCTTGTTTGGCTTCTTTGAGGCCGGCAACATCGTTGAAAGTGATGCGATCTTTGAATTGGGTGAAAAGTTTGACATTGGCTTTGCCGAAAGTCATCGCTTGGCTCATCCCGCGTCCGGCTTGGCGAAACATCATCCATAAAAACCAGCCGATAATCAGAAGCGGCAAAAGAGAGGGGATTAAAATACTTGCCCAGTATTTCCAGCCGGATTCTTCTTTAACTTCTATTTTTATTTTTTTAAGAGCGTTCGCGTCAACGCCGAAATTTTTCAAAGTTTCGGACAAACTGGATTCAAATTCTTTTTTGGCAATCGCTTTTTCGTTATTCGCCAGTTCAATATCAAGATTATTCGCGCTTACGATAATTTTAGAAACTTCGTTGGAATTTATTTTTGTCGCCAGTTGGTCAAGGCTCAAGACCTGCGCTTTTTTCTGTTCGCTGTAAAAAGACGAAAAAAGAAACGCTATTAAAAGAAGCGTAATAATCGCCCAGAAGATATTTTTGGAAAAGTTTTTCATTTATTTAATTATATTTAGTTTTTAATCGCCGTCAAATTTCAAAAAAGTAATCCCCTGCTTTGCGGGCAGGGGATAGTTGTTTGGGGGCGAGGGGATTTTTACGCTATTGCCGGAATTGTTTGTGCATCGACACTTAAGCCGATGTTGAGCTCTCCTATGCTGAGTGCGAGATCTGAGGTTTCCTCAGGGCAACAAGGATTATTTGCTGTAACAGTAATGCCGCCCATTGCGTTTTTGCGCACTCTTCCGCCGTTATCTTTTACAAATGAACGGACGTTGCGCATTATTCCCATAGGAACCTCCGGGAAGATTATTTTTAAGGTTTTTTTATCTACTTCTACATGGCCGACTACCATCATTTTATCGTTTTTCTTCTTTTTGCCCATAAATCAAATCCTCCGAAATAAAAATTTGGTTAAAGGTTTATACATTCGCCCCCTCTACTTTATATTTAAAAGAACAAAATTGATACAGCTTCCCTTTTTGTCAAAAAAGGCCATGGCAACGGGAAAGACGTCTGACAACGCCAGCCCATCTGGCAAGGAAGCCGTATTTTATAAATATAAAACAAATACGCAAAAAAGCAATAGTTTGCCTGTGGAAAACTTATTCTTCTTTTTTCAATTTAAGGAGTATTCTTTTTTCTTGCGGCTTTAACGAAGAAACGACGAATGTGTATTCTTTATTCGGTTCAATTTGTTTTTTCATTTCTTCCAAGCCGCCGAATTCGGAAACGTGAATCGCGCCTTGCAAATCGTTTTCAAGGTTCACCAAAGCGCCGAATGGGTTGAATTTGCCGACAACACCTTTGATTTCCTGTCCTTCTTTCAATTTTTCTTCAATCTTTTCCCATGGGTCCGCTTTTAGCGTTTTGAGCGAAAGATTAACCTGACTGTCTTTGATTTCAACAATTTTCACCTTTACGGTGTCGTCAATTTTAACAATATCTTTCAAATTTTCTATTATCTTGTGGTCGAATTCGGAGATATGAATGAATCCTTCGATAGACGGATTATCCACGAATCTCACAAACGCGCCGAAATCGGCGATGCCGGAAATAATTCCTTCAATAATGTCGCCGGCTTTGTAATTTTCAAGCAATTTTTTAATGTCTTCCTCTTCGCCGGCTTTTTCGGAAATAATTAACTTATTGGTGCGGGGATTGAGGTCGATAATTTTCACTTTCAATTCTTGATTTACCAATTTTCTCAATTCTTTAAGGATTTCGTTTCTTTGGTTGGTTTCATCCGTTTGGCCGGTTTTCGTTTCAATTCTCGGATAATTTTTATTGCTTAATTGGGAAACCGGCAAAAAGGCTTTAATGTCGTTGATGTTGGCGACCAAGCCGCCGGTGTTGGCACCGATGATTTTTATCGTCAGGACCTCGTCGTTTTCCACAATATTCTTCAATTCCTGCCAGCCTTTTTGTTTGTGGGCGTCGGCCAGAGAAAGTTCGATAAAACCTTCTTCATTTTCCGGCGAAGAAACTTTGGCGCTGGTTTTTTCGCCTTTTTTGAGATTTTTCAAAACGTCTTTCGCGTTGCTCAATTCGGCGCCGAAAACAACGCCAGTGCCGAATTTGCCCAAATCAAAATAAGCCGCTTTCGGAGTTTTTTTCAAATATTCGGCTTCAACCAAATCGCCTTCTTTCAAAAACGAAACAAGTTCCGGTTCGTTTTTGATGATCTGCGTCAAGGCGTCCAATTTGTCGTTTGTCGTTTGGGTTGTTATCATAATTGAAAAATAATATATGAACGCGTATTGAAAATCAAGAGCGATGGTGATATTATAATTTTATGGTTATTTCTTTTTACGGCGAAGGGTGTTTTAAAATCCAAAGCGGCGAGGCCGTTGTTTTGATTGATCCGCCGTCTCCGCAAAGCGGCTTGACCGCGCCGCGTTTTAAGTTTGATGTTTTATTAAAAACTCTGGCTTCAGCCGAAGAAATTGACGGCGCGTTTTCAAAAGGAGAAGAATTTAAAATAATCGGCCCGGGCGAATATGATATTAAAGACATAAAAATTTCCGGCTACGGATTGACGAATGAATCAACCAATCAATTCATCAAAACAATTTATTTAGTTGAAATGGAGGGAATTAAAATGTGTTTTTTGGGGCACATTTCGGAAACGCCGGAAGCGGATGTCGCGGAGCATTTGGAAGAAATTGACGTTTTATTTATTCCGGCCGGCGGCAAGCCGTTTCTTGAACAAAAAGCGGCGGCGAAGATGATTAAACAGATTGAGTCGAAAATCGTTATTCCCGCGTTTCATAAAGTTTCGGGATTAAAAAGACAAGCGGCTGACATAAAGGTATTTCTGGAAGAAGGCGGCTGGACCGGTAAAGCCGAAAACATGGAAAAATTAACAATTAAGAGGAAAGATTTAGCGGAAATCAAAAAGACTAGAATAGTAAGTTTAAAAGTTTAAATGTTCAAAAGTTTAAAAGATAAATTGAATCAGATTCAGGAATCGGACGACGCGACGAAAAAGAAATGGCTGGTTTTGATGAGCGTCGTTTCAATGGTGATTATTGTCGCTGTGTGGCTGTTTTTTTTGAGTTCGCCCATCAAGCAAATTGAAACAAAAGAAGCCGGAGTTGCCGATGAAACTTCTTTCTGGCAAGTTTTCAAAACCGGTTTGAAATCGGTGGGCGGCTCGTCTTGGAATAAATTGGTTGATTTGTATAATGGAGCGATGGGGAAAATGTTTATAGAAATTGAAAAATAAAAGTTTCAAAGTTTAAAAGTTTAAAAAAATGAGCGATAAACAAATTCAAAAAATTCAAAACAGGGAAATAACCGAAGAGCTTAAAGAGTCTTATTTGGATTACGCGATGTCGGTTATTGTTTCGCGCGCCTTGCCGGATGTCCGCGACGGTTTGAAGCCGGTGCAAAGAAGAATTCTATGGGCGATGTGGGAAACCGGTTTGAAAGCCGGCGTTAAATACAGGAAATCAGCGGCGGTGGTCGGAGAAGTTTTAAAAGCGTATCACCCTCACGGTGATCTTTCGGTTTATGACGCAATGGCGAGAATGGCGCAGGATTTTTCTTTGCGTTATCCGTTGATTGACGGACAGGGCAATTGGGGCAGCGTCGACGGCGACAATCAGGCGGCGATGCGGTACACCGAATGCCGTTTGTCTAAAATTTCCGAAGAACTTTTATTTGACATTGAAAAAGAAACCGTTGACTGGCAGCCGAATTACGACGCCACGGTTCAAGAGCCGAAAGTTTTGCCCGCCAAATTGCCCCATCTTCTTTTAAACGGCACTTCCGGCATTGCCGTGGGAATGGCGACCAGTATTCCGCCGCACAATCTTCACGAAGTCATTGATGCCACATTGCATGTAATAGACAATTCGAAATCTTCCAATGAAGATCTTTTGGGTTTCATCAATGGCCCGGATTTTCCGACCGGCGGAATTATTTACGACAAAAAAGCGATAGCAGACGCTTATTCCAGCGGCCGCGGTCCGATTACAATCAGAGCGAAGGCGGAAATTCAGGAGCGCGCCAAAAATCAATTAAATATCGTTATCACGGAAATCCCCTATCAGGTGAATAAGTCCGAATTGATTATGAAAATCGCCCAGTTGGTGCAGGAGAAAAAAATAGAGGGAATCAAGGATTTGCGCGATGAGAGCGACCGCGAGGGAATGAGGATTGTCGTTGAATTGAAGAGCGATATTTCGGCGCAAAAAATTCTAAACCAGCTTTTTAAATACACCGACCTTCAAAAGAATTTCAATCTGAATATGATCGCTTTGGCCGGAGGAATCCAGCCGCAGACAATGTCTTTGAAGGAAATTTTGGAATTTTATGTTGAGCATAGGAAAGAAGTGGTTCGCCGCAGGGCGGAGTTTGATTTGAAAAAAGCCAAAGAGCGCGCTCATATTCTGGAAGGATTGGCGAAGGCGCTGTCCGTGATTGATAAAATTATTGAAACCATAAAGAAATCCAAAGACCGCGACGAGGCGAGGGGAAATTTGGTGAAAAAATTCAAACTTACGGAAATTCAGGCGAACGCGATTCTTGATATGAAGCTCGCCACTTTGGCGGCTCTGGAAAGGAAAAAAATAGACGATGAATTGGCGGAAAAAATGAAAATAATCAAAGAGCTGGAAATTTTGCTTAAAAGCCCGCAGAAAATTTTGAAAGTCATTAAAGACGAATTGGGAGAGCTTAAGGAAAAATACAAAAAAGAAGGCGAGCGCCGGACGCAAATTGTCGCTTCCGGGTTAAAAGAATTCAAAGAAGAAGATTTGGTTCCATTGGAAGAGGCGGTGATAATTATGACTGCCGACGGCTACATTAAAAGAATGCCGCCGGGAACTTTTAAATCGCAAAAGCGGGGCGGCAAGGGGCTTATCGGTTCGGAAGTCGGGGAAGAAGATTTTTTGAGCCATTTTATTTCCGCCAGCACCCACGACAATATTTTGTTTCTTACGGACAAGGGCCGCGCGTTCCAGACCAAAGTTTACGAAATTCCGGTCGGTTCCAGGACATCAAAAGGAAAATTAGTGCAGAATTTCCTTGAAATTCCTTCGGACGAAAATGTGAGCGCGATTGTGAATTATCCCAACGGCTCGAAAGATTTTCTGGTGATGGTTACCAAAAACGGCGTTATTAAGAAAACCGGCCTTGAAGAATTTGAAAATGTGAGGCGCACCGGCATTATCGCCATCGGATTGAAAGCGGGAGACGCGCTTAAATGGGTAAAGCTTTCATCGGGCAAGGATGAAATAATTTTGGCGACCGGCCAAGGCCAAGCGATAAGATTTAAGGAATCCCAATTGCGGCCCATGGGAAGGGGTGCGGCCGGCGTCACGGCGATTAGATTAAAAAAGAATGACTTTATCTCAGGACTTGATATAATTAAAGAAAGTCAAAAGTCAAAAGTCAAAAGTCAAAATTTACTGGTGGTGACGGAAAACGGATTTGCGAAACAAACGGCGTTGAAAGAATACAGAGTTCAGAGCCGGGGAGGCAGCGGAATAAAAGCCGCGAAAATCAACGCCAAAACCGGTTCCATTGTTGCCATTCAGATTATCGGCGAAGAGGAAGAATTGCTGGCGCTTTCGTCCAAGGGCCAAATAATCAGGACGAAAATTTCCGCTATCAGGCAAGCCGGCCGCGCCACTTCGGGAGTTAAAATAATGAAATTAAAGGAAAAAGACAAAGTAATGGGAGTGGTCATATTATGAACTTAACCCGTAATCAAATAATAATTATTTTCGGCGTTGCGTTAATCGCAATAGTCTTGATTTTGATTTTTATCGGCGTTTTGCCGGGCAGAAAAAAAAGCGGCGACGTTAATCTCGGCACAATCGGCAGCGAACAGCAAACCGAAATCAATTTTTGGGGAGTGGAAGATGAGCAAAAAATAAGGCCGATTATTGACGCTTACACGCAGGTTAACAAAACAGCAAAAATATTTTACACGCAGTTCAGCGAAACTGATTACGAAAAAAGATTGGTTGACGCTATGGCGGCCGGCCGGGCGCCGGACATTCTGATGTTCCATAACACTTGGTTGCCGAAACACGGCGCAAAGCTGATGCCTTTGCCGGTGGCGAGCGGATTTTCCATAACGCAATTAAGGCAATTATTCCCGCAGGTGGTGGAAGCGGATTTTTCCTCCAATAATCAGATTTACGCTTTGCCGATTTACATTGACACTTTGGCTTTTCTTTACAATAAAGACATTTTTGACGCCAAGGGGGTGGCGGTGGTACCGAAAAATTGGAATGAATTTCAATATGTCGTGCCGCGATTAAGAGAATTGGATTTCGGCAATAGAATTTCCAAAGCTGCGGCCGCCATCGGCGGTTCGGAAAGAAGCGTCAATAAAGCGGTTGACCTTTTAAGCTTGATAATGTTGCAATCCGGAACACGGATGCTTGACCAGTCCGGAAGCGCGAGTTTTGCCAGAACCGGCGGAGACAAGGCGCTGAATTTTTACACTCAGTTCAGCAGCCCGAACAGTTCGGTTTACACTTGGAACGACAATCTTCGCAATTCTTTGGACAGTTTTAGCCAAGGAGAGACGGCGGCGATTTTCAATTATCAATCCGCGATTGCGGTTGTTAAAGCGAGAAACCCGTTTTTGAATTTGGCGGTGGCGCCGATGATTCAGTCGAGCGGAACAAGCCAGCCGATAAATTACGCCGATTATTGGGGATTGGCGGTTTCCAATCAGAGCCGCAATTCGGATTTGGCTTGGAATTTTATTATGTATTTCAGCATTGACCAATCCGTTGCGGAAAAATATCTGCAAGAATCAAAAAGGCCGCCGGCGTTGAGAAGTTTGATTCAAAAATATCTTAACGACCCGGATTTGGGAGTTTTCAGCCAGCAAGCGTTAACCGCCAAATCATGGTCCCAGCCGGACAATGTCGCGGTGAGGCGGATTTTTTCCAATATGATAGAATATGTGTTAAGCGGCCGGCTTTCGATTGAACAAGCGCTGCAGCAAGCGGAAGAAGAAATAAATAGTTTATAAAGTTCATAAAGTTTATAAGGTTATAAAGTTATGAAAATATTTTTTCAGCAAAAATCAAAAATAATTTTTTTTCTTTTTACTTTTTATTTACTACTCACTACTGTAAATGTACAAGCGGCTTTGGTGCCTTGCGGTCCGGGAGTTGGAAAACCTTGTGAATTCTGCGACCTTATTACCTTAGTTAATAATGTCATCAATTTCGCGCTTTACGATATTGCCATTCCTTTGATTGTGGTTATGATTGTTTGGGGCGGATTTGTGATTATGACCGCTGGCGATTCCACGGAAAAAGTGTCGCAAGGCAGGAAAATAATTCAATCCGCGATCATCGGCGTTCTCATCGCTCTGGGCGCGTGGATGATAATCAATATGGTTCTTTCCGCCATCGGCGGCGGCAGTTTCGCTCCGTGGAAATTCGGTAATTATTCTATTTGTTAATAATTTCATTTCTAAATCAACAGCTTGTTTTTCAAGCGAATTTTTGATATTATAACAATACCCAAACGGGTATTTTTTGATAAAAATGGTTAAAAAATTAAAAGAAAAAATCGCAAAAACTGAAGAAACGAAACAGCAAAACAGCGTTTCTTACGGCGCCAAGGATATTTATGTTTTGGAAGGCTTGGAGCCGGTGAGAAAACGGCCGGGAATGTATATCGGCGGCACCGGCGTTGACGGCTTGCATCATTTGATTTGGGAAGTGGTGGATAATTCCATTGACGAAGCAATGGGCGGTTTTGCCAAAAGTATCAGGGTTGAGATGTTGCCGAATAACAGGATATCGGTTCAGGACGACGGCCGTGGCATTCCGGTTGACATTCATCCGCACACGAAAAAATCCGCTCTGGAAACCGTGATGTGCACTTTGCACGCCGGCGGAAAATTTGGCGGAGATTCTTACAAGGTTTCCGGCGGTTTGCACGGCGTCGGCGTTTCGGTGGTGAACGCGCTTTCCAAATGGCTGAGAGTGGAAGTTTGCCGCGACGGCTATCTTTATTTTCAAGAATATGAAAAAGGCAGGCCCAAGGCGGCGGTAAAAAAATCCGGCAAGTGCGAAGGCAACGGCACGAAAGTTATTTTTGAAGCGGACCCGGAAATTTTCAAGGAAATAAAATTTGAAAGGAAAAAAGTCATTGACCATTTGCGGCAGCAGGCGTTTTTAACCAAAGGAATAAAAATAGAAATTATTGATAAAAAAGACCCAAAAGCCGCGCCAGTTTACCATTCTTTTTATTTTGAAGGCGGATTATTGTCTTTTATCAATTATGTCAATCGTTTTAGAAAATCGGTCCAGAAGGAAATTTTTTATGTCCATAAAGACTATGAAAAAATGGAAATTGAGGCGGCTTTCACTTATAACCATGAAATTGAGACATCGGAATTGAGTTTTGCCAACAATATTTACACTCCCGACGGCGGAACGCATTTGACCGGATTGCGTTCGGCGCTCACAAAAACTTTAAACGATTACGCAAGAGCTAATAATTATCTTAAAGAAAAAGACGAAAATTTCACCGGCGACGATGTCCGGGAAGGACTGGTGGCGATTGTTTCCGTGCGGCTGCCGGAACCGCAGTTTGAAGGTCAGACCAAAGCGCGTTTGGGAACTCCGGGAGCCAGAACCGCGGTTGAATCGGTTGTCGGTGAATCGCTGAAAGAATTTTTGGAAAAAAATTCTCCGGATGCGCGGGCGATAATTGAAAAGTGCATGTTGGCGCAAAAAGCCCGCAAAGCCGCCAAGGCTGCCAAGGAAACGGTTTTGCGCAAAGGCGCGCTGGAAGGAATGACTTTGCCGGGCAAGCTTGCCGATTGTTCAAGCAGAAAAGCCGAAGAATCGGAATTGTTTATCGTGGAAGGCGACAGCGCCGGCGGAAGCTGTAAATCTGCTCGCGATCGTCGAACTCAAGCAATTTTGCCGCTTAAGGGAAAAATTTTGAATGTGGAAAAATCGCGAATTGACAAAATGCTGGCGAACAACGAGATAAAATCTCTGGTTATCGCTTTGGGAACCGCCATCGCCGACAATTTGGACATTTCCAAACTTCGTTACCATAAAATCATCATAATGACTGATGCCGACGTTGACGGCGCTCATATTAGAACTTTATTATTAACTCTTTTTTATAGGTATTTCCGTCCGGTGATTGAGGGAGGATATTTATATATCGCTCAGCCGCCGCTGTATAAGATTCAAAAGGGAAAAGAAGCTCAATACGCCTACAATGACGCCGAAAAAGAAAAAATTATTAAAACTTTTGGCGGCGCGCAAGGCGTGAATATCCAAAGATATAAAGGTTTGGGAGAAATGAATCCCGAACAGCTTTGGGAAACAACCATGGACCACGACAAAAGATCGTTGAAATTAGTGGCTGTTGAAAACGCCGAAGAGGCCGACAGGCTGTTTGATATTCTGATGGGCGAGGTTGTCGAGCCGCGCAAGGCTTTTATTTCCAATCAAGCGGCAATGGTGAAAAATCTTGACATATAATGCCGAAGTTTATAAAGTTATAAGGTTTATAAAGTTTATAAAGTTATTATGATTTCAAAAATAAAAAATTACATCGTTGAATCCAAGCAGGAATTTAAGCGGGTTAACTGGCCGACCAAGCAGGAAACCGGACGCATGACTCTGGTTGTCGTTATTTTTTCATTGGCAATAGCCGCGTTTTTGGGAATTTTGGATTTCACGTTCAGATATTTATTGGGCAAATTTATTATATAAAAAAATGACTCAGGAAAAAACACAAACAAACAAATTAGAGCGGCATTGGTACGCCATTCATTGTTATTCCGGATACGAAGACGCAGTGGCGCGTTATTTGAAGCAAAGGATTGATTCTTTGGAAATGCATGATAAGATATTCAATGTTATTGTTCCGAAAGAAAAGAAAATTAAAATCAAGAACGGGAAAAGAAAAGAGATTGAAGAAAAAATATATCCCGGATATGTTTTGGTAGAAATGATAATGAGCGATGATTCCTGGTATGTGGTGCGGAACACGCCACGCGTCGCCGGATTCGTCGGCGCCGATTCCACGGAACCGGCCCCGCTTTCCAAAAAGGAAATTGACGCTTTACTGTCGCGAATGGGCGGCGAAGAGCCGAAATTCAAAGTGGAATATAAGGTCGGCGAAATCGTGAAAATAACCGACGGGCCGTTCAAAGACAGCGAGGGAAGAATCAGCGAGGTGGACGAAGAACACGGGAAATTAAAAGTAATGGTTCCGATTTTCGGCCGGGAAACCGCCGTTGAATTGGATTCGTTGCAAGTGGTAAAGATATAATTAAATTTTAAATTTCTAATTTCAAATTTTAAATAAATTTTAAATGTTTTAATTTTAAATTGATTTATTGAATCATTTAATTAAAATTCAGAATTTAAAATTTAAAATTATTTTATGGCCAAGGAAATAAAAACAACTTTAAAACTTCAAATTCCGGCGGGGGCCGCCAATCCGGCGCCGCCGATCGGTCCGGCGCTCGGCCAACACGGCATCAACATCGCCCAGTTTTGCCAGCAGTTTAACGAAGCCACGAAAACGATGGTGGGCAGCATTATTCCCGCGGAAATCACGATTTTCGTTGACAGGACTTTTGAATTCAAATTAAAAACTCCGCCGGCTTCGGATTTATTGCGCAAAGCCGCGGGCATTGAAAAGGGCTCGGGCAATCCTTTGAAAAACAAGGTTGGCAAAGTGACTAAGGCGCAAATCCGCGAAATCGCGGAAAAGAAGATGGTTGATTTGAACGCTAATGACGTTGAGGCGGCGATTAAAATCATTGAAGGCAGCGCGAGGTCAATGGGGATTGAAGTGGTGGGATAATTATTTAAAAATTTTAAAGTTATATAAATAATTTTTTATGGAATTTAAAATTGGAAAAATAGAAAAACAGATAGATCCTCTAGAAGAAGAAATTAAAGATTTGTTTGAAAAAAAATTAAAAGAAAATAAACCATTGAATGATATGATTAGCAATTTACAAGAAATATTTAATAAGGGGATCTCAGAAGAATATTTACATACAACAATAGAGATATTTAATAATGTATTTCAAAATAGAGAATATATTAGTAAATTAGTAGAAGATGCTCATAATAAAAAAGAGGGGCTTCTTTATCCTTATGTTGAAGTAAGAAATTTTATTGGCAAGGCAAAAGAAGGAAAAATAATTAAAACTACTATTTGTATGTCTATGGATGGAAAATCTATTTATGCAACTTTTTCAAGCGGCTAAAGCCAATCCGATTCCAATGACATTAATGACATTGAAGCGGCGGAAAAGATAATTTCCGGAACCGCGAGGTCAATGGGGATTGAAGTGGTGTAAAAAGTTATAAGGTTAAAAGTTATAAAGTGAAAAGAGTGGCGGAAGCCGCTCTTTTTTGTTAAAATTATTTTATGTATAAACCAATAATCGGTCTTGAAATTCACGTTGAATTGAAAACCGAAACAAAAATGTTCTGCGGGTGCTTGAATCCTTCGGCAAGCTCAGGACAAGCGGCAAGCTCGGGACAAGAAGAAAAACAGCCGAATGCCAATATTTGCCCCATTTGCCTCGCGCATCCGGGAACTTTGCCGAAGGCGAATAAAAAAGCCGTTGAAGCGGTTTTGAAATTGGGAATGGCGCTAAACGGTAAAATTCCGGAAACAAGCAAGTTTGACCGCAAAAATTATTTTTATCCGGATTTGCCGAAAGGATACCAGATTTCGCAATATGACAAGCCGCTTGTTTTGGGCGGAGAATTAAAGGATATAAAAATCACAAGAGTCCATTTAGAAGAAGATACCGCGCGTTTATTGCATCAAAATGGAGACAGTTTGGTCGACTTTAACCGCGCCGGCGTGCCTTTAATGGAATTGGTAACCGAGCCGGACATTAAAACCGGCGAAGAGGCGGTTGCGTTTGCCAAAGAATTGCAATTGATTTTGCGCTACTTGAGCATTTCCGAAGCGAATATGGAAAAAGGGCAAATGCGCGTTGAAGCCAATGTTTCAATTAGTAAAGATGATAAATTCGGCACCAAAGTGGAAGTGAAAAATCTTAATTCTTTTCGGGCGGTTAAAGACGCGATTGATTATGAAATCAAGCGGCAGGAGGAAGTTTTGGAAAAAGGAGAAAAAGTGAGGCATGAAACGCGCGGCTGGGACGAGAATAAAAAAATAACCGTGAGTCAGCGCGGAAAAGAAAAGGCGCATGATTATCGTTATTTTCCGGAGCCCGACTTGCCGCCAATGGATATTTCCAAGTTTGATTTGGACGGATTGAGAGCTCAAATAACGGAATTGCCGCAACAAAAAAGGGAAAGATTTATTAAAGAATACGATTTAACGCCAGAGCAAGTTGAAATTTTCATTGAAAACCGCGATTTAAGCGATTATTTTGAAACGTCAGTTTCGGAATTGAAATCTGAATTACCGAGCGCTAATTGCCAATTACTTTATAACTATTTAACTAGCGACATCAGGGGTTTGATAAATGAGTTGGAAATTGGCATTAAAAAGTTAAATATAAGTCCGGAAAATTTCGCTGATTTGATTGTTTTGGCTGTTAAGGGCGAGATTTCCAGCCGTATTGCCAAAGACTTAATCAGAGAAATGCATGCAAGCGGCAATGACCCGCGGCAAATTATAAAAGAAAAGGGATTGGGACAGATTTCCGACGAAAAAGAAATTGAAAAAATCATTCAGCAGGTTATCGAGGAAAATCCTTTGGCTGTTGAAGATTACAAAAAAGGCAAGCAAAACATCATTCAGTTTTTAATCGGTAAAACGATGAAAAATTTTAAGGGACGAGCCAACCCTGAATTGTTGAAAAAACTTTTTGAGGAGAATCTGTCCAAATAATATTTTGGTCGCGTTTAAACCATGTCATCTGGCGCTTGGCGTAGCGCCAGATTTCTTTTTCCAAAATTTCAATCATTTCTTTCTTTGTGATTAAGCCGCGCAAATAGCGGGAAACATAGCGGTATTCTAATCCTAAATTATCAAGCCGCTGCCACGATAAGCCTCCGCCAACCGGCGGATTTTGATGAAGGTTTTCCACTTCTTTAATCATATTGTTTTTTCCGCGCAATCGCGCCAAAAGCCGTTTTTTAATCAGTTTTTTCAGTTCTTCCGGAGATTTCTTAATGCCAATCTTTAAAATTTTATAAGGGATATTTTTGTTACCATCAATAGTAGCAAGAATATTTGGCACAGGTTTGCCGGTTGTGATAATTATTTCCAAGGCGCGGATAAGTCGGCGGCGATTATGATAATCAATATTTTTCGCGCGTTGCGGGTCTAATTTTTGCAATTTTTTAAATAATTCTTCAGTGGAAAGTTTTTCCAGTTTTTTTCTCAGTTTCGGCTGGGGCGGGACTTCGGGAAATTTTGTGTTGTAAATTATTGAATCAATATACAATCCGGTGCCGCCGCAGATTATCGGAATTTTTCCGCGTTTTAAAATATCCGCAAGCGCTTTTTTGGCGAGTTTTTGGTATTGAGAAACCGTAAAAATCCGCTTCGGTGAAGCGACATTAATAAGATAATGAGAAATACCTTGCATTTCTTTTTTTGTGATTTTGCCGGAGCCGATATCAAGTCCGCGATAAACTTGCCGCGAGTCCGCGGAAATTATTTCGCCTCCGCCGAAAGCGAAGATTTTTTTGGCGATTTTAACGGCCAAGTCCGATTTTCCGCTGGCAGTGGGGCCGAGAACGACGATGACCTTACGGGGGGTTGACAAATTTTTTGTCATGAGTATAATAATGAAAGTTTTTTAAATCTACAAAAGGAGGTAAAATGTTATTTACACCTCTTTAACGAATTTATAAGTATGGGTTGGCAACCTTGGAACAGAACAGCCAATAGGGTTTTCGCATTATAGCGGAAGCCCTTTTTTATTTTTTTCCAAAATTTCTTTTTTGATTTTTTCCAAAAATTTTTCCAAAGACATTGTTTCGTTGTCGCCCTTGCGCGAACGCACGGAAACGGAATTTGAGCTTATTTCTTTGTCGCCGACAATCAAAATATACGGAATTTTTTGCATTTCCGCTTCGCGGATGCGCTTGCCGAGAGTCTCGTCGCTCGGAGCGAGTTCGGCGTCAATGCCGCTGTTTCCCAATTCATTTAAAATTTTTTCCGCGTAAGCTTGCTGTTTTTGGCTGATTGCCAGAATTTTTGCCTGAACCGGCGCGAGCCATAAGGGCAGATTGCCGCAGGTTTTTTCAATGAGAAAAGCGAAAAATCTATCAAAAGAGCCGAAAATCGCGCGGTGAATCACAATAGCCGGTTTTTCTTTCCCATCTTGGGCAATGTAAGAAAGATTGAATTTGGCGGCGGAATAATAATCAACCTGAATCGTGGCGATAGTGTCTTCTTTGCCGTACAAGTCTTTCATTTGAATGTCTATTTTCGGGCCGTAAAAAGACGCTTCACCAATTGCTTCAACGAATTTGTGCCCGATATTTTGCAAAGATTTTTTCAGAATCGCGGCGCCTTGTTCCCAGATTTTTTTATTAACATCGCTAAATTTATTTTTTCCGCCCGAGGCGGATCCGCCTTTGGCGGAGAAATCCGGCAAAGACAGGCGATACCAATAATCTTTAATTCCGAAATCGTCAAAAACTTTTTTATGGAGATTTAAAATGGAAATAATCTCTTTTTCCAGATTTTCTTCGGCAGCGTAAATGTGAGCGTCATTTTGGGTAAAACCGCGGACGCGAATTAAGCCGGATAAAACTCCCGAGCGTTCATAGCGATAGACAGTGCCGAATTCCGCGATTCGCAAAGGCAGTTCGCGGTAGCTTTTCTTGCCGTGATTGTAAATGGAGTGGTGATGCGGGCAATTCATCGGCCTCAAATAATATTTTTCATTGTCTATTTCAATTGGCGCGTACATATCTTCTTTGTAATGCGCCAAGTGGCCGGATTTTTTGTAGAGTTCGTCTTTGGCGATTTGCGGAGTAAGCACGTGCAGATAGCCGTTTTGTTTTTCAATTTCAAAAATGTAATCTTCCAGTTTTTTGCGGATAGCATATCCTTTCGGCAGCCACAAGGGAAGCCCTTTGCCGATTTGTTCGTCAACCATAAAGAACCCGAGTTTTTCGCCGATATTGCGGTGGTCGCACTTTTCCGCCAATTCCATTTGTTTCAGATAATCTTCCAATTCTTTTTTTGTTTCAAACGCCACGCCGTAAACGCGAGTGAGCATGGGATTTTTTTCGCTGCCTTTCCAATAAGCGCCGGCGAGTTTTGTTAATTTGAAAGCATCGGGGTTGATTTCTTTTGTAGATTTTACGTGCGGCCCTTTGCATAGATCCGTAAAATCACCGGATTTGTAAATTGAAATTTTTTGTTTGTCTTTATTTAATTCTTTAATCAATTCCAGTTTGTACGGCTGTTTTACGAAAAATTTTTTCGCCGTAATAGGAGGAAGAGTTTCTTTTTTGAATTGCAGATTTTGTTTAATCAGCTCGCAGATTCTTTTTTCAATTATCGGCAAATCCGCGTCCGTTAATTTGATATTTCCGAAATCGTAATAAAAGCCGTTTTCAATCACCGGTCCGATGCCAAGTTCGGCTTTTGGAAATTTTTCCAAAACCGCCATTGCCAAAAGATGGGCAAGCGAATGTCGTATTTTTTCAAGATTGTTTTCCATAATAATAAATATATTATCACATCTTGACTTAAAAGAAAATATGGTCTAATCTTATTTTTAGGAAATTTAAATAATTTAATTTTAATATAGAGGAGGGTTTTTTATGGATCCGCTTGAATTGATTAAGGAAATAAAGCTTATAAGTAGAGCGCTTCATCTTCGCAAGAGAGAATTGAAAAAGATACAAAAAAATTGCGAACATCGTTTTCCAGAATCTGAATTTGAAAAAGGAAAGAAAAGCAGAAAAGTTTTTCCCATTATGTGTTCAAAATGCGGATATCTTAAGACGGTATCCGAGTATGCCGCCATGATTTAAAAATAAGGAGGTGTAAAAAATGAAAGAATATCCAGAAATAGATTATGTGGGGTTTGACGTAAAATACGAACCGATAAGTACGCCATTAAAAAGTATCATAGCGGAAATTGCGCATAATCTGCACTTTGGTCGAAATTTCAGTTATTATATGGGCATATCCGACGGTCAAAATTATGCAGCAGAATTAATGATCAATCTTTTTGATAGTTTAGCTAAAGAAGCGGGGGCGGACCTCGATTGGGAAAACTTATTAGATGGTTATCTCAAGGAACATGATAATAAGATTTTGTTGAAAGCGGAAAATGTCAAATAAAAAGAGAATTAGAGGGAGTGCGGTTTTAATCAAAAAATATGGGGCTATGCACCGAAACACCGGACAGCCCCATTTTTATATCTTGACCTATTTTAGTAATTATTTTTTATGTTTTATTTTTTTTAATTTTTAGATAATTTAATTTGAATTAAAAAATTTTTACAACTCAATCGCGCTTTGGGCAACCAGTTTAGCCTCGTTGTCTTTTGAAGAGAGCCGGCCTTCAACGATTAAAACATTGTTTTCTTGCCAGAGCGCGGGATTTTTTATTAGCGTATCGTTAAAAACCACAATTTCCATATTGTCTTCCAAATCCGTCATTCTCGCGAAAATCATAGGCTGGCCGGTTTTGGTGGTGATTTTTTTGATTCCCCCTAGAACGCCGGCGATTCTGTAAAAGCCGTTTCCGTTTCCGTTGCCATTGGCTTTAATAGCTTTTAATTCTTTGATTGGCTTCACTTTATTTATCAGAAGTTTTTGCGCGTGTCGCTTCAGAGGATGTTCGGAAATGTAAAGTCCGACCAGTTCTTTTTCCCATTGCAGTTTTTCTTTGGTTGAGGCGGCGGTGGCGGGCTTTAATCTTAAAATTCCGACAGGTGAATATCCCGAGCCGAAAAGGCTGTTTTGGGAAGACATTTGCGATTTTTTGGCGTTTTGGCTGAATGACAATATTTCGTCTATGTTCGCCAATAATTGCCCGCGTTCGATATTGAGAGAGTCAAACACGCCGGCTTTAGCCAAACTTTCCAATGATTTTTTATTCAAATCTTTGTGGAGAACGCGGTTTATGAAATCCGAAAAATCTTGAAACGGCCCGTTTTTAAACCTTTCCTGAATAATCGCTTCAACGACATTGGCGCCCACATTTTTAACGCTTAAAATTCCGAAACGGATTGCGGATTTTCCTTCCGGAATGAAATCCGCAAAACTTTTATTGATGTCCGGAGGAAGTATGGCAATATCCATTTTTTTAGCCTCATTAATGAGAAAAGCTATTCTTTCCACATCGCCGCTGTCAGCATTGAATAAAGCGGTGGTGAATTCAATCGGATAATGGGCTTTCAGATAAGCGGTGCGGTAGCCGATCAGAGCGTAGCAAGCGGCGTGCGAACGGTTGAAGCCGTATTTGGCGAACGGCGGAAACAATTCCCAAATCGCTTCCGCGATTTTTTGCTCAATGCCGTTTTTCTTCATTCCTTCAATCAGTTTTTCTTTTTGGATGTCCAGCAGAAATTTTATTTTTTTGCCGATGGCTTTGCGGAGAGTGTCGGCTTCCGCCAGCGAAAAACCGGCGAGATCGCGCGCGATTCTCATCATTTGCTCCTGGTAAATTCCGATGCCGTAAGTGTTTTTCAAAATCGGTTCCAGTTTCGGATGCAAATATTTCACTTCTTCAAGTTTGTGTTTTCTTTTGATGTAACTGGGGATAAGTTCCATCGGTCCCGGCCGATAAAGCGCGTTCATGGCGATAATATCTTCAAACTCGGTTGGCTTCAATTCTTTGAGCCAGCGGCGCATACCGTCGGATTCAAGCTGGAACACGGAAGCGGTTTCTCCTTTTTGCAGAAGTCCGAAAGTTTTTTTATCGTCAAGAGGAATTTCCGAAATTTTCATTTCTTCTCCTTCTATCTCCCTAATCAAACGGATTGTTTCTTCAATGATTGTGAGATTTTTCAGCCCGAGAAAATCCATTTTCAGCAAGCCCAAGGATTCAATGCCGGTCATTTCAAATTGGGTGATGATGATATCGGTGGTTTGCGGAGCGTATTGCAAAGGAACGTAATTCACCAGCGGTTCTTTGCTTATAACAACGCCGCAGGCGTGCACGGACGCGTGCCGCGCCACGCCTTCCAGGTGTTTGGCGGCCTCTATTATTTTTTTGGCGTCCGGATTCATTTCGCAAAAACTTCGCAATTCCTGAGACGTTTCCAGCGCTTCTTCAATGTTTAATCCGAAAGGAATAAGTTTGGCAATTTGGTCGCCCAAAATATAAGGGAAGCCGAGCGCTCGCGTTGAGTCGCGCACGGCTCCGCGCGCCGCCATTGTTCCAAAAGTGATGATTTGCGCCACTTTATCATCGCCGTATTTTTGTTTAACGTAAGCTAAAATTTCATCGCGTCTTTTGTCGGCGAAGTCGATGTCAATATCAGGCATGGAAATTCTTTCCGGATTCAAGAATCTTTCAAAAAGCAAATCGTATTTCAACGGGTCGATGTCAGTGATGCCGAGAATGTAAGAAACGATGCTGCCGGCGGCCGAGCCTCTGCCCGGACCGACGGCGATGCCGTGATTTTTCGCCCAGTTGACGAAATCCTGCACGATTAAAAAGTAATCGGCGAATTTCATTTTCTCGATTATTTCAAGTTCGTATTTTAAGCGTTCTTTTATTTTTTGGTCCTGCTTAGGATATCTTTGTTCTATTTTTTCATTAATCAGCCTTTCAAGATATTTATCGGCGGTTATATTTTCTTCAATTGGAAAAGATGGCAGGAGAATTTTGCCGAGTTCCAATTGAACATTGCATCTTTCCGCGATTTTGGCGGTGTTCTCGACGGCATCGGGAAAATCCTTAAAAAATTCAATCGCTTGTTCCGCGGAGAACATTGAGAAATCATCTATTTTTATGGAAAGCCGTTTTTCATCGTTTATTTTATTTCCGGTTTGCACCGCCAGAAGAATATCCTGATATTCGGCGTCTTCGGGTTTGAGATAATGGATATCTTGGGTGGCGACGAGCGGAATGCCGGTTTTTTGGTGGATTTTGATTATGCCTTCTCGCGATTTAACCACTTCTTGGATGCGCGGATGGTGGCCGATTTCCAGAAAAAAATTTCCTTTGCCGAAAATTTCTTCGTATTCCAAAGCGGTTTTTTCAGCCGCGTCAAAGTTATTATTGATGATGTTTTGCGGCACTTCGCCTTTTGGGCAGCCGCTTAGGGCGATAAGTCCTTTTGAATATTGCCGAAGCAATTCTTTATCAACGCGCGGTTTGTAATAAAATCCTTCCAAGCTGGCCTTGGTGGCGAGTTGAAGCAAATTTTTCCAGCCTTCATTATTTTCCGCCAATAAAGTGAGGTGGAAATATTTATCATCGTTTTTGCCAATTGTTTTTTCAAAGCGGCTTTTCGGCGCCACATACATTTCAATCCCCAAAATCGGTTTAATTTCGGCTTTAAGGGCTTTCTGGTAAAATTCAATTGCGCCGTATAAATTGCCGTGGTCGGTGATGGCCAGCGATTTCATTCCCAATTCTTTGGCGCGGCTGATTAAGCCGTCAATCTTGGCAAGTCCGTCTAAAAGAGAATAATGGGAGTGAGTATGGAGGTGAACGAATTTCATATTGGTATTATAATCAGATTATGCGTAAAAGAAAATTAAGTCAAAAATACATTATCGGCATAGATGAAGTGGGGCGGGGATGTTTGGCAGGACCGGTAACCGTTGCGGCTACGCTTTTAAATATAAGGCCTCCGCAAGGCCTTCGGTCTTGCGGAGGCCGAAAATTAACCTTGCGGGATTCTAAAAAACTTTCGGCAAAACAAAGAGAAGCTTGGTTTGATTTTATAAAGCAGCAAAAAATTTCTTTTGCCGTAGCGAGCGTGTCGCCGAAAATTATTGATAAAATAAATATTTCTCAAGCGGCGAATTTGGCGGCCAAAAACGCCGTTAGGCGTTTAATTAAAAATTCAAAATTAAGAATTCAGAATTGTAAATTTTATTTGGATGGCGGCTTATATTTGCCAAAATCAATAATTCTTAATTCTAAATTCTGCATTCTTAATTCCACAACAGTGGTTAAGGGTGATGAAAAAATTCCCGCTATTTCTTTTGCGTCTATTGTCGCCAAAGTTCATCGCGACAAATTAATGAAGCGGCTTCATAAAAAATATCCGCGTTACGGTTTTATCCGCAATGTCGGTTACGGAACCAAAGAACACATTAAGGCAATTCGCAAATTCGGCTCGTCTCCTATCCATCGCAAAAGTTTTAAAATATAATATAATCAATAAATGAATAAATTTTACATCACCACTCCCATTTATTACGCGAGCGGGGAGCCTCATATCGGCCACGCCTTTGCCGTTATTTTTGCGGATGTAATTGCGAGATATAAGCGGCAAAAAGGTTTTGATGTTTTTTTTCTTACCGGAACCGATGAGCATGGCTCGAAAATCGCCGAAAAAGCGAAAGCGGCCGGAAAAAATCCGCAGGAATACGTTGATGAAATTTCTAAACTGTACGCTGATTTATGGAAATCGTTGCAAATCCAAAACAGCGATTTCATCAGGACCACTTCGGAGAAGCATAAGGCGGGCGTAGAAAAATTTATTGAAAAACTTTGGCAAGCCGGCGATATTTATCAAGGCGAATACGAGGGGCTTTATTGCGCCGGTTGTGAAAATTTCATTTTGGAAAAAGATTTGGCAAACGGCTTATGTCCGGATCATTTGTTGAAGCCGGAATTGGTCAAAGAAAAAAATTATTTTTTCAACCTTAAAAAATACATTCCGTTTATCAAAGAAAAAATCGGCAATAATGAATTAAAGATTATTCCCGAGAGCCGCAAGAACGAAATTTTAAACATTTTATCCGCCAATTTGCCGGATTTTTCCGTTACCCGCGAAAAAGTCCAATGGGGCATTCCTTTTCCTTATGAAAAAGAGCAGATAATTTACGTTTGGGCCGACGCTTTGACAAATTATTTGTCGGGATTGGATTTCCCGGACGGCGAGAAATTTAAAAAATATTGGCCCGCGGATGCTCATATTATCGGCGCGGACATCAATAAATTTCATTCAATTTATTGGCCCGCGCTTTTAATGTCGGCTGGGATTGCTTTGCCGCGAAAAATTTTCGTTCACGGATTATTTACGGTGAACGGCCAAAAAATGAGCAAAACGCTTGGCAATGTCATTGACCCGAAAGTTTTGATTGAAAAATTCGGTCCCGACGCGACCAGATACCTTTTACTTTCGCAATTCCCGGCTTTTGAGCACGGCGATATCAATGAAAACGGATTTATGGAAAAATATAACGCCGATTTGGCGAATGGCGTAGGTAATTTATTTGGAAGGGTTTTCGCTATGGCGAGGCGATTTGAAATTAAAGAATCCGGGTTGGATAATGAGGTGGTAAAAATTATCAACGAAACAAAAGAAAAATACGAAAAATGGATGGAGAATTTTCAATTATTTGAAGCGCTGAAAGAAGTTTTTGTTTTGGTGAAATTTTTGGATAAATACATCAATGAAAAACAACCGTGGAAAAGTCCGGAAAATTTGCCGCAAATTTTAAATTCTCTTCTTTCGGGAGTGGAGGAGATAATTGTTTTATTGTCGCCGTTTATGCCGCAAAAAATGGAAGCGGCAAATGATTTTCTCAATAGATTAAAATCCGGCAAAATTCAACCGGACGAAAAACTCGGTCTTTTCCCGCGAGTTTGACTTTTGTGGGCTGTTATGTTATATTTAGCCCAAATCAAGGGGCTTTGCTTTTTGATTTCGGACTTTACAAATGAAATAAGAAAAACCCGCTCATTAGAGCGGAAAAGAAAATAAAAGAAAGAAAAGAAAGGCCGAATGGCCGAGGAGGATGAGATGATAGGAATAGGAATAATAGTATTGTTGGGAATTGTGGTTATCGCAGTTGTACTTGTGATAAGTGCTGCGGTAAGTGTGCCGACCGCCCATTATGGCGTTATAACGCGTTTTGGCGAAAGAGTTAGAGATTCATTATCGGAAGGGCTTAGTTTTATTATCCCTTTCATTGAAAAGGTGCTTATTTATTCGATAGAGCTAAAAACTGATCCATTGGATAAAATAAGCGTTTTTTCAAGCGATAGGCTGGATATAGAACTTAAAGGTTCTGTCCAGTGGAGGCCGGATACGGATAATTTGAAAAAGTTTGTGGAAATTCCGGAAAATACGATTCTTGTTGGCCTTAAAGACGCCATAAAAAGTGAAATCGGCAAGATCGCCGGCGAGAAAAAAGGGGATTTTTTTATCAAGGAAAGAAAAGCGTTGGAAATGCTTATTAATTGTATTTTCAGATTACAGAGGCCACCTCATTATTTTCTTAATCCGAAATCGGGCACAAGCGGAAAAGAATATGAATTTGGAGATAGTTTTAATAAGTGGATTGGAGAAAAGCAAATGGGAGAAAAACTTGACAAGTTAATATCGGCTAAGACAAAAAACAAAGATAATGGAGGGTGGAATTTAGAAACAGTAGAGGAAGAAGTTGGAGAAGATGATAAAAAAACCGGAAAATTCAGATTAGACATTATTGCCTTCTATAAAGTAAATGCCAGATTAGTTCAACTAATGATTGATTTAGGAGAGACTGAGAGGTCTCCAATAGAAGAGTTATATCATATTGACATCAGTATTTTCCGATTGGCGGATGTTGATTTTACCGAGGCGACAAAAAAAGCACTTGAAAAAAAGCGTCAGGTGGAGGCGGAGATAGTGGCCGCTAAGCAGCAGCAGACGTGGAAACTGGAGATAATAGATGATCTTATGAAAAAAGGATTAGACGCGGAAAAGGCCAACAATGCCGCGGACGTAATTCTCGGCATTGCTGAAAAAAGACAAGTGATATCTATTGAAGGAGGCGGAAGCGTTATTCCTTTAATAAATGTCGGAAAAGGAGGGAAATAATGGCCGAACAGAAAGAAGCAAGAAGATATATAACTCCTCAAAAGGCGGGAATAATTATCGGGATTAGTTTTTTGGTGATTATTATCGCCATATCGGGCATAATTATTTCTGCGATAACGCCGAAAGAACCACCCGCGTCGGCAAAAATATCGGCAGCCGCGGCGCCGGCGGTGCCCGACTTTCCGCTTTGTGCTAATGGCGAATATGATTTTTCCAATCTTGACATAAAAAAGGTTGGGAAAGTTGAATTTACCGTTAGCCCCGGCTGCTGGGTAAAAGTCACGCTTCCATCAAAAGACTGTGTAACTCACGATCCTTCGGTAGAAGTTAAGAAGGTGTGGGATAACGGAGCGGTGGATATTGACGGTCCGAATCGTGTTGTCCCGGCGCGCACCGGCAATATAATTTTTGTAAAATCTCTTCAGGAGGAAGGGGTTTACAAGATTTTTGCCCGAAAATAAGTTGATTTCTAAGCCTCATTGTTTTACAATAATATGTAATCAATGGGGCTTTTTTCTTGACAATATTTTTTAATAGCCGATAATTATAATAATGAAAAACAGCCGTAAAATATCTCTTTTTATTTTATTTTTAACTTTTTCTTTTGTGTTGGGTAATTTTGTTTTGGCTGTTCAATCATCTTGTCCTGGCGGTTCCGGCCTTTGCGATCCTTTTAACGGCAAGCAACTTACCGATATTCTTCAAAAAATCATCGGTTATCTTATTGGAATCGGGGCGCCGATTGTGGCGATTATGGTGATTTACGGCGGGTTTTTGATTTTGACCGCGGGCGACAGTCCGGAAAAAGTGAAATCCGGCAAAGACGTGATTTTGTGGGCGGTTGTGGGCTATGTGATTGTGTTGTGCTCGTGGGGAGTTTTGTATATAATTAAAGAAATAACCGGGGCGAATATACCGGCATTAAAATAAAATGAATAAACTTTCAAAAATCACAATTTTCAGCGTAATGGTTTTAATGATAAATATGGTTTTATTTAGCGCGGTTTTTGCTCAAAAAACACCCGTTACGAGCATAAAGGATGTAATGGATATTTTAACAAAAATAGTCAATGTTCTTTATACGGCCTTTTTTATTGTGGCAATCGGATTTGTTATTTTGGCGGCGTTTGATTATTTGACCGGCGGTGATGACCCGGAAAAAATCAAAGGCGCCACAAAAAAAATAATGTATGCCGCTATTGCGATTGCCATAGCTTTAATTTCAGTCGGCGCGAACAAAATTATTGAAAATTTTATTAACTAAGATGTTTACTCCAAAAAAATTTATTATTTTATCAATAATTATATTATTTACTTTTTTATTACTAAGTTTTGTTAACGCCGTTAGTTCTTATGAAGGAAAAGTTGCTGAGCCGGGTATCGGTGGCATTCCTCAGGGGGCTAATATTAAAGAATTTGGCGGGGTAGTTAAAATTGTTATGGAAGTTACCAGATGGACTTACACGATATTTTTCATAATCGCGGTCTTGTATATTCTTTTCGCGGCTTATACTTATTTAACGGCGCAATCCGAACCGGAGAAAATCAAAAGCGCGACCAACCAAATTATTTACGCCACCATTGCTATTGCTGTGGCTTTGCTGGCAGTGAGCATAAACGCGATAGTGAGGAGCATTATCAAGCCGGCGGGGACGGGCGGGGAAGGAACGGGCGGGAGCCCAAGTTTAAATCTTATTATTGACAAAGTATAAAATTTGTGCTTATATTTTACCAGTCCTTAAGACTGGTTTTTAATTTAAAATAAAAAAATAAAAGAGGAGGTGCGCTATGAAAAAGATAGCGGCGATAGGTTTTGTTTGTTTGATAGTTTTAGTGGTAGGTTGCGCGGCACATTTTGGTAATGAGGCGCAGTATGAAAAAGGCGACTGGTATTTTCTCGCTGGCTCACAGGAAGTTGCCAAGATTCAGAGCGATAAGGCTTCGTTGGCGCATAATAAAACAGTCAGCGCAATGGCCATTGATAAACTAAAATCTCAGCCAATAGAGACAAAAATTGTTAATGGCGCGACTCAGGGTTATAAAGGCATTATTCATAATTTGAGTTATGAACGAGCCAATATAATCATTACGGGTCCTGAGAAAAAAAGTTATTTTTTGGGAGCAAAAGAAAAAATAGAGGATTTTCTTTTGCCGGGGAAATATTGCGCCGAGACTTATGTTGGAGGGAGAAAGATGGGGAAGGGATGGATTTTTTCCGTCGGCGTGCCCCAATATAATTATTTGGGTCACAATGTGCATTGGTATGTGTATTATGACCCAAATCCTAGTAATTAAATTTTTCAGAAATTTAACCCCTTGTCCGTTTAGTTGGACAAGGGGTTTGCTTTTTTTAGGGGATGGGGTAAAATATAAATATGATTAATAAAATTATTTTTTCAATAATTTTCTTATTTTCTTTGGTTTTGATTTCGCAGGTTTTTGCCATTACCGCGGGACAGATTCCCACTTCGCAAGACATGGGCATTCAAAAAGTCATACAAAGTGAAACCGCGGAAGGGCTTAAAGGCGTTGTCGCGTCCGTTGTCAGATGGACTTATGTGATTTTTTTCATTATCGCGGTTTTGTTTCTTCTTTTCGCGGCTTACGCTTATTTAACCGCTAAAGGCGACCCGGAAACCATAAAAAACGTCCATAATCAGCTTCTTTACGCGGCAATCGCCATAGTAGTAGCGCTTATTGCAGTGAGCGTTGATTTGATTATAAAAAATTTTATAACAACCGGAGGGCAAGGCGGTGGCACGCGATATTGGCCAACGCCGACATATAACACAAGATTGTATCCATTTGGAGGAAATGGCATTCCAGAAAAACAATCAGATATTAACCCGTATTTAGGTTTGTAATTTTTTTCAGGAGGTTTTATAATAAAAATATAAAGAAAGGTCGAGAAAATAAAAGTTTCAAAGTTTAAAAGTTTAAAGTTTAAATATGAAAAAATTTTTCGGAATTTTGGGAATCGTCGGTTTGTCTTTGTTGATGGCGGCTTCCGCCGGCGCGGTGGACATTCCGGGCATTACTCCGACCGGCCCGACAACGGTGAGCGGCACGGTTGACGTGATTAAAAACATCGTCAGGTGGGTTTATATAATTTTCTTCATTGTCGCGGTATTGTTTATTCTTATGGCGGCCTTTACTTATTTGACCGCCGGCGGCGATGCGGAAAAAGTGAAAAGCGCACACAACCAGATTATTTACGCCGCGGTGGCGATTGTCGTGGCTTTGATCGCGGTGAGCGTGGATACGATTGTTTCCACTTTCTTGTCAACAGGACAGTAAGAAGTAGTAAGTAGAAAGCATAAAGTATAAAGAAAAACAAGTTTGTCGCAAGACAAGCTTGTTTTTCTTTAATTGATTTGTTATTATATTGGCATGTCTACAACGCGACAACCGAAAAAGAAAAAAAGAAGCCGGACGCACGGATTTTTGAAGCGTAGCCGCACAACCGGAGGCAAGAATGTGCTGAATAGAAGGAGAAGGAAGGGAAGGAAGAAAATTACTGTGTAATTTTATGTTATCAAAGAAATTCCGGCTTCAAATTCAAAATTGGCTGAAAAATAAAAATAAACGAGTTATAAGCCGCAGAAGCGATTTTTTTATTGTAAGAATGTCCGCCAATGATTTGGATTCCAGCCGTTTCGGAGTTATTATCAGCGCGAAAGTTTCAAAATCAGCGGTCAAGCGAAACAGGATTAAGAGAATTATTTACGATTTTGTCAGATTAAACGAGTTGCATAAAAAAGCCGGCAGAGATGTCGCGATAACGGTTTTGCCGGCAACGGCGAAATTGGAAAGAAACGAAATTGAAAAAGAAATTTTTAAACTTTTAAATTTCTAAACTCTGAAACTTTTAAAACTATGGCTAATTTATTCAATAAATTTCTTTATGCGCCGCTTTTAAGCGCGCTCGTGTTTTTATACGAAAACATTCCGGGGCATGATTTGGGAATCGCCATTATTGTTCTGACAATCGCAATCAGAATTGTTTTATTGCCTTTGTTTTACAAGGGCGCTAAAGACCAGGCGATAATGCAGCGTTTGGCGCCGAGAATAAAAGAAATCCAGAAAGACCACAAGGATGACCGCGCCAAACAAGCGCAGGCACTGATGGACCTTTACCGCGAGCATAAGGTGAATCCGATGTCGCAATTTTTGATAATTCTCATTCAATTGCCGATTTTAATCGCGCTTTACTGGGTTTTTCTAAAAGGAATTCCGGCGAATGGAGAATTGAGCCATTATTTTTTAGGGATAATAGATTTAAGCAAGCGCAGTTTTATTATTGTTATTTTGGCGGCCTTGGCGCAGTATTTTCAAGGCAAATTGTCTTTGTCGAAAATGACCAAGCGAGCGGAAGAATTGTCGCCGATGGAGAAAATGGGCAGGCAGATGGTTTTCATCGGTCCGGTTTTGACAATAATGTTTTTAAGTTATTTGCCGTCGGCAGTCGGCCTTTACTGGTTGACAACATCCGTTTTTTCGGCTATTCAACAAATAGCGATCAATAAACGTTTGGCAAAGGCTGATGAAGAAAAATTAATTGAAATGGATAAAAAACTTCACCACAAAAATGGAAAAAATTGAACAAATAATTAAACAGATGGTTGAGATGATGGGATTTGATGATTTTTCCGTGAATTATTCCGCTGACAACGGGAAAATTTCCATATTTATAAACGATAATCTTATTTCGGAAAATAATTTGCCGACCATTGTTGGTAATTTTGATACAGTTGTTAAGTTGATTGCCCAGAGGAACGGAGTTGATTTTGCCATAACGGACGTGAATAATTATCGCCATAAGCGCGAAGATTTGATTTTGGAAATCGCCAAAGTGGCGGCGAGAAAATCAGTTGCCGAAAAAAAAGAGATGCCGCTGCCGATAATGAACGCTTACGAACGCCGGCTTGTGCACACCGAACTTTCCAAACATCCGGACATTAAAACCGAGAGCGTGGGCGAAGGAAAAGAAAGATATGTGGTGATTAAGCCGATATAATTCTTTTAATTAAACTTTGGAATCCGAACTCCTCGAAATACGCGAGGAGTTTTTCTTTGGGGAGACCCTCATATTTTAATTCCTCAAGATTTTTTATTTCCAGCGGCGCGTCGCGTCTGATAGTCGCCAGTTTTTTGGAAAGCAGGGCGATTTCCCGCAATGTATTGATTTTTTCGTATTGTTTTTCGTTTTTTCCGTTTTCCAAGAAATTTTCTATTGAGCCGTATTTTTGGATAATTTGAACCGCGGTTTTCGGGCCGATGCCGGAAACGCCTTTGATATTGTCCGACGGGTCGCCGACAAGGCCTTTGTAATCGGTTAATTGCGACGGATGAACGCCGAATTTATTCACCACTTCTTCTTCATTGTAAACCATCGTGTCGCTGATTCCTTTTTTGAAAGTTTCAACGAAAATTTTGTCGTTTTTGACTAATTGGAAAGCGTCGGCGTCACCGGTTAAAATTATAATTTTTAAATCAGGCAGTCCGCCGTCCGCCGGCTGGCGGAGCGAAGAAAATTTTTCAGCCGCGGTGCCGATTAAGTCGTCCGCTTCAAGATCGGA
>JAJYWO010000015.1 GCA_021791445.1 bacterium
CCCGTCCCATTTGTCGACATTATTAAAACGGTCGCCGGCAAAAGAAATATAATCTTCTTCGCCCGAAGATTCAAATCTGTAGAATTTTTTCTTTCCGACATAAAGGTAATCCGGCGAATAAAGGAAGATGGCCGGATAATCGGAAACAATCATTGATTGCAATTTTTCCAAATCACTCGTCCTTTCTTCTTCGTCAAAATTTTCTCTGATTGATTCAATCAGCCTGTCAGCGGACTTATTTTCATAAAGCGACAAATTGAGGCCCGGATAAAATTTTTCCGAAGAATGCCAAAACGAATACAAATCCGGACTCTTGCCCAAAATGTTGCCGAAAATAATCATCTGGTAATTTCTGGTTTTTATTATTTCATTGTTTATTTCCGACAAAGAAACAATCGAGACATTGGTTTTGATCCCAAATTCTTCCCATTTTTGTTTTATCAATTCCGCCGTGTCGGCCAAAATCTGAATTTGCGGCGCGACCAGCGTGAATTCCATTTTTACCAGTTCTTTGCCGATTGTTTTCTGCCTGATTCCGTCATCGCCTCTCAGCCAACCGCTTTTGTCCAAAACTTCGTTAATATCAACGCTTTTCGAAAATTGATTCGCGCTCAACAAGGGGCCGTAAACCGGCGAAGCGTACCCTTTAAAAATTTTATCCACCAATTCGTTTTTATTAATCGCCGAATCCAAAACCATTCTGATATTTTTTTCCTTGAGCGCGGGATGCGAATAAGAATTAAAGAAAACCGCGTAATATTTTAAAGTTTTAAGCGGAAAAATTTCATGAGGAGAAACGATTTTGTCCAAATTAAAAACGTTCGCCAATCCGAAGCCGTCAATTTCGCCGTTATTGAAAGCGCTTATTAGTTCATCTTCTCCGCCGTAAAAAACAACCTTGAATTTTTTCAAATAAGCTTTGTCCCCCGAATAATTTTCATTGCGTTCCAATAAATAAAAATCTATGAACCCGTCGGATTGTTTTTTGAAATTTACGACTTTATAAGGGCCGCTGGCAATCGGATTTAAATTGTAATCCGACAATTTCAGATTGGCTGTCGGAATTTTCGCGAAAATATGTTTCGGCGCGGGTCTTAAATCTTCCAAAGCCGCTTTAAAAAAAGCGTAAGGCGCCGGCAAATCAAATTCAACTTCCCTTTCGCTTATTCTTTTAACGACAACTCCCTGCCAATTTTGAAAAATCGGGGAATAAACGTCCGGATTCTGAATCGTTTCAATAGTGAATATGATATCATCGCTGGTGATTTTCTCGCCGTCCTGCCATTTAACGCCGTCTTTCAAGCGATAATGCCAAATTTTTCCTTTTTCATCAACTTTATAACTTTCAGCCAATTGCTTAAGGTCGCTGAATGTCAATTTGACCAAATCGCGGTCAGCGTCGCTGTTCGCCAAAATCGGATTAACAAAGCTCGGTTGGCCGACAATTCCTTCCGTGTAATCCCCTCCGCCAACGGCGACGGTTTTGGTTTTTTGGATAACGGCTTCGGCGAGCGCCAGCGCCGAAGAAATCAGAAATACGCCTCCGACAATCAAAAAAACCAGAAATTCTTTTTTGGAAAAAGATTTGAATAAGCGAATAAAAAAGTTAAACATAAATTTTGGTTTAAAACTAAACCATTATTTTAAGTAAATATTCAATAAAGACAAAACTATTAAAGCAATGATGAAAAAAATCGTGGCGCCGAAAATAACGCGTTCCAATCCGCGGCGCGTCTGGTAAAATCCGCCTTCGTCTCCTCCGCCGAAAACTCCGGAAAGGCCGGAGGTTCGTTCTTGGAGAAGAATCAAAACAATCAAAATCACGGATATTATTATTTGAGCGATGGAAATATACATGCTTATTATAATAATTTCTTTGCGAATATGCCCAAAATAAAATGAACGATGCTAATTACAATCGTGGCATATATAAGAGGCATTATTCCGCTAATGATAACACTATCGGAGACAAAGTCAAGAAAATAAAGCATAACGGCGTTTACGAACATCAATCCCAGCCCCAAGGTGATAATAATCACCGGACTCAAAACCAATTTAACAACCGGCTTGATAAAAAAGTTTATCAAAGTGAAAATCGCGGCAACAACGGCGAATTCAATTCGCCCGCCGATGATTTCAAACCCGTCCACGAAATAGACCGCCGCATACAATGCCGCGGCGTTCAAAAGGAATAAAATGATGATTTTAGTTATCCACAGGCCCATATCTGTTATTTTATTGATTTTATACTATAATTAAAAGCATAGATAATCAATCTTAAAAGGTCGGCTTAATTAACAATAACACAATCAAATGATAATTCAAAATCTGACAGACGCAACTATTAGTTCGATTTTCAACGTTTGGGCCGGTGTTATAAGCTTTATCCCGTCATTGATCGGGGCGGTAATCGTTTTGATTATCGGCTTAATCATCGCTTCAGCCTTGAAAACATTGGTTGAAAAAGTTTTGGACGCCGTTAAATTGGACAACTTACTCCGTAAGATTGACGTGGAAAAGTTTTTCCAGCGCGCCGGCGTTGCCCTTAATTCGGGCAAATTCTTCGGCGCTTTGGTTTACTGGTTCTTCGCGATTGTCTTTATTTTGGTGGCGGCCGACATTCTGAGATTGGAAGGCCTTTCCCAGTTTTTGAGACAGGTTGTTTTGTACGTGCCGAACATAATCCTTGCCGCTTTAATAATGCTGGCAACGATTGTTGTGGCTAATTTCTTGAGGAATGTAGTCAAAACTTCGGTGGCCGGAGCCAAGCTCCACGCTTCCAAATTTTTGGGAACCGCGACTTGGTGGGCTACGGTAATCTTCGGTATTTTGGCGGCTTTGATTCAGCTTGGCATCGCGCCGGCTTTATTGAACACCATAATCACCGGAATCGTAGCGATGTTCGCCATTGCCGGCGGTATCGCTTTCGGCTTGGGAGGAAAAGATTACGCCGCTTACCTTGTCAACAAACTGAAAGAAAGAACTGAATAAGAATTTATTCAAAATCAAAAAACCCGCTTTCGCGGGTTTTTTGATATTAACGTGTCCCGGACGCGTTATTTAAAAAATTTATTCAATTTCTCTAAAGAATGGCAATTTACAATATCGCTTTTCTCCGCCCAGCCGCGGCGGGCCTGCGAAACGCCGTATTCCATAAGATTCATCTGTTCTTTTTGATGAGCATCGGTATTAATAATCATTTTCACTCCGGCTTTTTTCGCTTTTCTTACATTTACATCGTTCAAATCCAATCTGTACGGCGAAGCGTTAATTTCCAAAATCGTTCCGGTTTCTTTGGCAACTTTCAAAATCTTATCAAAATCAAATTCGCATTCTTCCCGCCTCTGCAAAATCCTGCCAAACGGATGGGAAATTATGTCAATATTCGGATTGCGCATCGCTTTGATAATTCTCTTCGTCATTTCATTCTTATTCATTTTTAATTGAGAATGAACTCCGGCAATCACGTAATCCAATTTCGCCAATGCTTTATCGGAAATATCCATGGAACCGTCGGCCATTATATTCGCCTCGCAGCCGCACAAAATTTTCAATTTACAATTTACAATTTTCAATTTTTTATTAAATTTATCTATATATTTTCTCTGCTCCATTAATTGTTTTTCGTCTAAGCCGTGTTCAATCGCCAGAAATTTCGTATGGTCGGAAATACCGATATATTCGTAACCGCATTTTTTCGCCTCGCCAATATATTGTTCAATCATTTGCGGACCAATTCCGTCATTCCAATGAGAATGCAAATGTAAATCGCCTTTAATGTCTTTTAATCCGATAAGTTTCGGCGATTTCCTTTTTATTGCGACATTAATTTCTCCCTGATTTTCTCTTAACTCCGGCTCAATATAATCCATTCCCAATTTTTTATAAATTTCTTTTTCGGATTCACCGGCAATTTTCTTTGATCCCTTAAATAATCCATACTCGCTTAACTTATATCCTTTTTCAATGGCGATTTTCCGCAAAACGATATTATGCTCTTTAGAGCCTGTAAAATACTGCAAAGCCGAACCGAAACTTTCTTTCGCTAAAACTCGCAAATCAACGTCAAAACCGTCCTTTAAACGAATTGACGCCTTGGTCGGCCCTTTACCCCAGATTTTCACGACGCCCGGCATTTTCACGAAAAAATCAATCACTGCTTGCGGTTTTGACGAAATTACCAAAATATCTGCGTCGCCGATTGTTTCTTTTCTGCGACGCAAAGAACCGGCTTCGGAAACCGTCTCCACTTCTTTCAAGTCCGCTAATTTCGCCATAATAACACTGATTTTCGGCAGTATCTCTCCCAATAAAAATCTGCCCTTGCTTTTTTTGCGAAATTCAATCGCCTGTAAAATATTCTGTTCGGTTTTTTCGCCGAATCCGGAAAGCGAAGCGATTTTATGATTTTTTGCCGCATTTTCCAATTCTTTTAAATTCTTAATGCCCAATGTTTTATATAAAATACCGATTTTTTTCGGCCCCAGTCCTTCCACTCCCAACAACTCGTCAAGATTGACCGGCGTTTTCTTTTTCAATTTCTCGTATTCTTTTATTTTTTCGGTTTTCAGATATTCAACAATGCGCGTTGCCATGCTTTTGCCGATGCCCGGAATTTTTTCCAGCAAATCAACGCCGCCTTTTTTGTAAATTTCCCCGACATCTTCGCTTAACGTTTCCAGATTTTCCGCCGCTTTTTCATACGCCTGCGGCTTAAAAGCAACGCCTTCCATTTTCAGAAAAAAAGCCATATTGCGGAAAATTTGAGAGAGTTTTTGGTTCATTATTTTTATTATAACATTTTTATAAAAATAAAACGCCCCGAATAAATGAATAAATCAGGGCGCCTGCTCTTATTTTAAAAAATTGAAAATAATCTCTTTTTTCTTTTCATCTGAAGTATTTAGAAAATCTGATTTATCAGAGAAAAGGTCAGCCACCACTCTTGCCGCATCTTGAATATGTTGGTCAGTCCCGCTGGAAATAATTATAATTTTAATCTTGCTGCAGCACTGCCTGATAAATTCCGCCAGTTCTATGCCGTTTTTCTTCGGCATATGGAAATCGGTAATTACCAGTTTAATGTTTTCTTCATTAAGTATGATTTGCATCGCCTCTTCGCCGTCTTTGGCGATTAATACAATATAATCATTACCGAGCAATTCCTGAAAATCCATTCTCATCAACATCCTCAAAGATGAATTGTCATCAACAACTAAAATTTTCATTTCACTACCCCCTTATCTTTCTTTTTTAATTTTTAATTTACTTTTGCGAATTCAAAATTTGAATCCGCGCCTGTTTTTATATTAATTGAATCGCCTTTGCCTATTTCATTCCTTAAAATTTTCTCCGCTAAAACAGCGCGAAGTTTTTCGGAAATCACTCCTCTCAGCGGCCTGGCGCCAAAAACCGGATCATAACCCAATTCCGCCACTTTGACGACAACCTTATTATCATAATAAATGTTTATTCCCTGCTCTTCAAGGGTTTTTGCCAAAGATTTTAATTGCAATCCCGCCACCGCCGCCGTGTCTTCTTTGGACAAATTTTTAAACATCATTATCTGCGAAAAACGGTTTAACAATTCCGGCCGAAAATATTCCGTCAGTTTTTTCTTCAATTCCTCGCTGATTTTTTCAATCTTATCGCCGGCTTCAATCCGTTCCTTAATAAAATTAGAATGCGCATTGGAAGTGGCGATGATAATCGTATTGGTAAAATCAACTGTTCTGCTCAAACCGTCGGTCAAACGGCCGTCGTCAAAAACTTGTAAGAATAAATTAAGAATGTCCGGATGGGCTTTTTCAAATTCATCCAACAAAACCAGACTGAACGGCTTTTGCATTATGGCGTCAGTCAAACTTCCGGAAACTTTTCCGTCCGGCGTTCCGATAAAACGCATTATGCTTTCTTTTGTTTGAAATTCGGACATATCAAAACGAACCATCAGATTTTCCGAGCCAAACTGGATTTTCGCCAAAATTTTTGAAAGCTCGGTTTTGCCCACGCCGGTCGGCCCCACAAAAAGAAACGAAGCAATCGGTCCGCCTTTGCGCGAAAGGCCGCTGCGGTATTCCCTTAACGCTCGGCTCACGGCTGAAACCGCCTGTTCTTGGTCAATCAATGACTGATGAATTATGTTTTCCAAATCCAGCAATTTTTCCGCCTCTTCTCTTCCCGCCAGCCGGACCGGAATGTTTATTTTTCTCTCAACAACCGCGATTATATCATCCGCTTGAATCAATTTGTCTTTCCGCGAATCAGCCGAAGACAAAGTTTCTCTCAATAAATCCTGCGCGCTGGAAGGCAAAAGTTTCTGTCTGAAATATTTACGCGCCAATTCAACCGCCGCCTTAATCGCGCCAAAACTGATTGTTGTTTTATATTGCCTTTCCAAAATCAACGCGTCATAAACGAGAATTTTTACGGCATTGTCATTATCAATTTCCTCAACGCGGATATTTTCAAAAGCGTTCGCGAAATCGCTCAGCGGCTCAATGAGCTGCTTGAATTCTTTCGGATAAGTGCCGCCGATTAAGGGAAAAGCGTCATTGTTGATTATCGGCATTAAAATATCCGCCGCGTTCATTGAGTCGCCGGATGTTTTGGATAAATTATGAATATCGGGAATGTAAAGAATTATATTGCCGGCCGCGATTATTTCTTCAACGATTTTATTAAGACGTGAAGAAATGTCCGATGAACCTGCTCCGGAAATCAAACTGCCCAATTGGAGAGAAACCAATCTTTTGTCAAAAAGCGCTTCCGGCACCTCGTCTTTGACAATAGCGTGCGCCAAAGCCGAAATAATTGTTTCTTTGCCGCTTCCCGGTTCGCCGATTAACAGCGCGTTCGGCTTGGACGGCCGCGACAAAACATCAACCATTCTGTCATATTCCTGTTGGTGGCCGATTAAAAATCCCGCTTCGCCGCTAGCCGCCATATCCGTAAAATCAACGCTGTAATTATCCAATGTCGGCGTTTGTCTGGCGGTCCACGCCCGATTCATCACCCGATGCCTGATTTTTTTAGGATGACTGGCAAATCCGCCGATATTCTTGGGAAGCCTGCTTAAAAATCCCCTTTTGAAACGGCTGAAAATCATCGCTTTGCCCAAATCCGCGGGATTGATTTCAAAAAATACGAAAATTTTATTGACCGCGGAATCACCGATTTCGCCCAGAGAAGAAAACAAATCAGCCGGTTCAATAAAATGATTATTAACGCTGACGGCGGCGGCAAAAGATTTTTTCGCAACCAATTCCATTTTCAACAGCAGTTCTTTTTTGCCTTCTTTCGTCGCGTCAACTTTTAAAAGATTTTCAATTTGCTGCGCCATTTTTTCCGAATCAACGTCCATCCGCAAAAGGCCGTTTTTGATTTCCGGATTTTGAACAAGCGATTTCAACATCCGCAAATAAAAATTCCCGCCAACCGCCGAAGTTTTGTCAAAAGCCGATTCCAAAATCCTAAAACTTGACGGAGAAAGATACTGGGCCGCATTAATGTTGTTCGGCAAAATTATTTCATGATTAACTCTGCGGCTTAGACGCGGAAAGCGCCTCGTTAAGCCAATAAGGGATTTTTCCGCTTTCCCCAAATGAAAAAATCTGTCCGCTAAAAACAAAAAAATCAAAATGCCCGACCAGAACAGCCATTCAATGTCTGAATAAATAAAAATAACCGCGGCTGAAAAAAGAATTGCATACGAACAATAAATGACAAGGCGCGCCAAAAATCTTGAAGCTCGGCTCATTTGAAAAAACGGTTCGTTGAAATATAAATTATTCATATTATCTAAGGATGTCGCGCGTCCTTAATTATCGGATTATTTTAAAAATTACATAAACCGGAAACGCCAGCCAAATTAAATACAATCCGGCCGCTCCGGCAATAATTGCTAAATAAACCGCTCCGCCAACCAACAATCTTCCCAACCTGAAAACAAAACCAAGAATATATCCGATAATGTTTCTTTCCTGATAAAGGGGCTGAAAAAGATAACGCCAAGTGATTTTTAAAGCGAAAAATCGGTCAAGTTTTTCCAAAAAAGAAACAATAAAATGGCTGTAAACAAAAAAACCGTTGACATACCAATGGCGAAAAAATTTCTTGATGCGGCGCAATAAACGATTAAAAAGATAAATGAAAATCATGGAATTGGAAATTTTGTTTCCCCTTTTTCAATGAAACTTTTAATGTTTTCAATGTCCGTGTCCAAAATCCTTTGCAGCGCTTCCGTTGTGTTGAAAGCGTTATGCGGAGTGATAATAACATTCGGCATATCAATTAAAACATGGTTTTCCAAAACGGTTTTCAAATTATGGCCTTCCAGATTGCCGTAAAGCAAAAATTGCCGTTCGTCTTTTATAACGCCTTCTTCTTCCAAAACATCGGCGCCGTAGCCGCCGAGCCGCCCTTCGTTTAACGCCTTAACCAAAGCGTCGGTTTCCACAATCGCTCCCCGCGCCGTGTTTATCAAAAGCGCGCCTTTTTTTATTTTATTGATATTGTTGCTGTTGATTAAATGGTGCGTCCCCTGTCCTGAGCTTGTCGAAGGAAAATATGGCACATGAAGAGAAATAACATCGGAATTTTCCAGAAGCTCGTCAAGCGAAACATATTTAAATCCTTTTTCCGCCGCGAATTTTTCGTCCGGATAAGAATCAAAAGCCAAAACATTCATCCCGAATCCCTTAGCAATGGCCACCGCGTATTTGCCGATTCTGCCGGTGCCGACAACGCCGATGGTTTTGCCTTTCAAATCAAATCCGCGCAAACCTTCAAAATCAAACAAACCTTTTTCCTTAATGCGATCATAAGCTTCAAAAATTTTTCGCGATAAATTTAAAATCAAAGCAAAAGCGAATTCCGCCACCGTGTTGTCACCGTATCCCGGCACATAGCCGGCTTTGATATTCTTTTGTTTTATCGCTTCAAGGTCAATATGATCAAAACCGGCAGAACGAGTGGTGAGAAGTTTTAAATTGGGAAACGCGTCAATAACTTCTTTCTTGATTTCCGAACCCACAAAAATAGAAATGGCGTCAAAATTTCTATCCTGAACTTGCCGAAGAACCTCATCTAAATTATCTTTATCTATTTTTTTCTCCGTGAAAAAAAACTCAATTTGAGATTTGAGATTTGAGATTTGAGATTTTATATAATCCGCTTCCCATTGTTCAATTTCAAAAAATGCGATGCGCATATTTAAATTATACTAAAATTACCGCTGAAAAACAACAAAAAAAACCGCCACTAAGGACGGTTTTTGTTTTATTATTTATGATTCTTTCCTTTAATGATTTCGTCTATTATGCCGTATTCTTTGGCTTCCTGGGCTGAAAGATAAAAATCGCGGTCAGTGTCTTTTTCTATTTTAGACATCGGCTGACCGACGTGTTTGGCCAAAATTTGGTTCAATTTATCTTTGATTTTCAAAATCTGGCGGGCGGCGATTTCCACTTCAATCGCCTGGCCTTCGACTCCGCCCAAAACCTGGTGGAGCAAAACTTCCGAATTGGGCAAAGCGAACCGCTTGCCTTTTTTTCCGGCCGCCAAAAGCACAGCCCCCATTGACGCCGCCATTCCCACGCAAATCGTGGAAACATCGGGCTTTATATGCTGCATTGTGTCGTAAATCGCCAACCCCGCGGAAACCACTCCGCCCGGACTATTAACGTAAAGCTTGATATCTTTTTTCGGGTCTTCGTGTTCCAAAAACAAAAGCTGGGCGATAATGCTGTTCGCCACCTGATCATTTATCGGCCCGCCAAGAAAAATAATTCTGTCTTTAAGTAAACGCGAATAAATGTCGTAAGCCCTTTCACCATATTGAGATTTTTCTATTACAGTAGGAATTAAATTCATTTTAAAAATCTAACTATCAACAACGCCACGATGTTAATAACTTTAATTAACGGATTAATTGCCGGACCGACTGTGTCTTTATACGGGTCGCCGACCGTATCGCCGGTAACCGCCGCCTTGTGTGCATCCGAACCCTTGCCGCCATGATTGCCCTCTTCAATATGTTTTTTGGCATTATCCCAAGCCGCGCCTCCGGAAGTCATTTTAATCGCCATAAACAATCCGGAAATAATTGAACCGATTAAAAACCCGCCCAACGCTTTGGCTCCCAATAAAAATCCGACTGCTAAAACCGCGGCAACCGGAATAAGCGACGGCGCAATCATTTGCCGTAAGGCGGATTTTGTCACAATATCAACGCATCGGGCGTAATCCGGCTTGGCTATCCCTTCTATAATACCTTTAATTTCACGAAACTGTCGTCTGACTTCTTCCACTACGGCGCCGGCTGCTTTGCCCACAGCTTTCATTGCCATTGAACCAAAAAGATAAGGCAAAGCCGCGCCCAACATTAAACCAACGATAATATATGGGTCCTGCAAATCAAATTTCACGTCTTTAATAATTGCCGTCAATTCTTCCGCATAACTGGCAAATAAAACCAAAGCCGCCAATCCGGCAGAAGCGATCGCGTATCCTTTTGTTACTGCTTTCGTAGTATTTCCGACAGCGTCAAGCGCGTCGGTAATCTGTCGCACCTCTTTCGGTTGGTTGGTCATTTCCGCAATGCCGCCGGCATTATCAGTCACTGGGCCAAAAGAATCAATCGCCACGATTATGCCGGCGGTTGAAAGCATGCTTAAAGCCGCCACCGCTATGCCGTAAAGCCCGGCCAGCCAAAAACTGATTAGAATCCCCGCGGTAATAACTACTATCGGCAAAAAAGTCGCTTCCATCCCGACTGCCAATCCAATAATGATATTCGTGGCATGGCCTGACGATGACGCTTCGGCAATGGAACGAACCGGCCTGAATTTTTTAGCAGTGTAATAATCCGTAATAAAGACCATTAACAAAGTGACTGCTAAGCCAATTAAAGCGCTAAAATAAATGTTTATGTAATTTGAAGCGAAATAAAATTTTGTTAAAGGATAAAAAACAATTGCCGAGATAATAACCGCGCTCACGAGTCCTTTATAAAGCGCTCTCATAATTTTTTCCGGACCTTCATTCTTTTTCAATTTCACGAATAAACCGGCAATGATTGAAACTAAGATGGCGAAAGAAGACAATACCAAAGCAAAGGCCACAGCATTCTGGCCAATAATCAAAAATCCCAAAATTAAAGCCGCGCTTAAAGTCACCACATAAGTTTCAAAGAGGTCAGCCGCCATTCCGGCGCAATCGCCGACATTGTCGCCGACATTATCCGCGATAACCGCCGGATTACGCGGATCGTCTTCGGGAATGCCAGCTTCAACTTTGCCCACTAAATCCGCTCCCACGTCAGCCGCTTTTGTATAAATACCTCCTCCCAAACGCGCAAAAACCGAAATCAAACTGGCGCCGAAACTCAAACTTATCAAGGCGCGTAAATCATTGGTCAAAAAATAAAATCCGGCGACGCTCAATAACGCCAACGCCACCACAAGATAACCAGTCACCGAACCAGCCTTAAAAGCTAAAGATAAAGCCGCAGCCAGTCCGTTTTTGGCGGCTTCGGTTGTTTTGACATTGGAACGAACGGCTATATTCATTCCGATATAGCCGGCCAAAGCCGAAGCAATAGCGCCGATTAAAAAACCGGCAACTGAAATCCAACCGAACGCGAAATAAAGAATCGCCGATAAAATAATTGCCACAATTGCGACTGTGCGCGACTGGCGGTTAAGATAAGCTTTGGCGCCGGAAGCAATTGCTTTGGAAATTTCTTTCATTTGTTTATCGCCGCTCGGCTGTTTGCGAATCCAAAAAATAATATAAGCGCTGTATAAAATGGCGATTAGGGCCGGAAGTAAAATTATTGTTTTCATAGTTTTTAATTCTATTATTTTTCTTCTTTATTTTCGACTTCTTTATTATTTTCCGTTTCCGGAGTCGCCTCTGGAACAGCTTCCGCAATGCCTTCTTCCAAAACTTCGTCAGGCCGCGACAATGAACGAACGTCTATTTTCCAGCCCGTGAGTTTGGCGGCCAAGCGCACATTCTGTCCGCCCTTGCCGATCGCCAGACTTAACTGGTCGTCAGGCACAAAAACTTTGGCTTCACGGCGCGGAAGAATATCAACACCTTTGGTTTTTGCCGGAGACAAAGAAGCGCCGACGAATTTCGCCGGATCTTCCGACCATTCAATAATATCTATTTTTTCGTTGCCGAGCTCATTAGTCACGGATACCACGCGCATTCCCCTCTGACCCACGCAAGCGCCGACCGGGTCAACGCCTTCAACATTGGAAGCGACGGCGATTTTGGCGCGGCTGCCCGCTTCCCTGGCGATTGATTTGATTTCCACGGTCTTGTCGCTTATTTCCGGAACTTCCAATTCAAATAATTTCACCACGAATTTCGGATGGGAACGGGAAAGAATCAAACCCGGCATCCTTTCTTCTTCCTGAACCGCCAAAAGATAAAATTTCATTCTTTCGTTAACGCGGTAATACTCGCCCGGAATGGTTTCATTGAAAAACATCACGCCCGTGGCGCGGCCGAGGTCCACAAAAACATTGCCGCGTTCAATCCGCTGGATAATCCCGCTTACGATTTCACCCTCCTTGCCCTGATATTCTTTTATCACGGATTCTTTTTCCGCTTCCCTGATTTTTTGCAGCACCACCTGCTTGGCGGCCTGAGCCGCGATGCGGCCGAAATCCTCGCGCTCTTCAAGCGGAAATTCTAAATCTTCGCCGAGCTGCGCGTCCGATTTAATCGCTTTCGCTTCTTCAAGTAAGATATGGCGCTCGGCATTATACAAGGGTAAAACTTCCTCGCCCTTGTCTTTCATTTCTTTTCTTTTTTCCTCGTCAAAAGTCACCATGCTTTCGTCAACGACATTTCTCACTTTCCAAAACTTAACATCACCTGTTTTCAAATCAAGCTTGGCTTTGATAATTTCACCTCTCTGGGCGTATTCTTTTTTGTAAGCCGCGGCGATTGAAGATTCAACGGCTCCCAAAATCTTCCTCTTGTCTATGCCTTTTTCGTCGGCAATCTGTTCAATCGCGCGGTTTAAAGTTTTTAAATCCATCATATTTTAAAGTCCGCTCATTGGCGGACTAATGCAAATAATTATAGCCGAAAACGACCACATGTCAACTTCGCATTAAACGCTTGCGGATAAAATAAACAGCCGAGAAAAATAATCCGCCCAAGATGTCAAAAAACAAATCCGCGATGGTGTCTGCGGCGCCCAATTGCAAAAATCCGGAATAACCGCGGCTGGAAATAAACACATCGTAAAGAAATTCCGCGAATTCCAGCAAAACGCCGACAAAAGTGACGAAAGACAAAGTTAAAATTAAAGTAATTAGCGATTGGCGGTTGATAATTTGCAGTTTGGAATTTATCAAGCGCAGATAAATCATCGCCACCAGAATTCCTCCTAAAAAATGCATCGGGATATCAAGCCACAAATAAGTCCAATACCAATGGTTATAAAGAGCAATGGCGTGAATGGCTACAATAAAAATTAAGAAAGTGAATATAAATTTAAGAGAAACCATATTACCTCTTCCTCCACTGGTGTCCCCTGCGCGCCTTGTGGCGGCCGTATTTTTTGCGTTCCACCGCCCTGGGGTCGCGCTTGAGATAACCGGCGCGGCGCAAACGTTTTTTGAATTCCGCGTTGAATTTCACCAGTGCCCGGCTGATGCCGTGGCGAACCGCTTCGGCTTGAGCGGAAATTCCGCCGCCTTTCACTTTCGCAACAGCTCCCAATTTGTCGCCGATTTTCATTTTTTCAAAAGGCGCCATTATTTCTTTCTGCAAACGAACCAACGGAAAATAATCCGCCAATTTTTTCTCATTGACAACAACGCCTTCTTTTTTGGTGTAAAGCCGAACGCGGGCAATGGCGGTTTTTCTTCTGCCAACCGCTTCAAAATATTTTTCTTTTTTCGCCGCTGTTTCTTTTTTAATTTTAGGCTTTGTCGTTTTCTCCATTTTATTCAATCACAAGTTTTTTAATTCTTCTAATTTGCAATTTATTTTTCGGCAGCATTCCCATCACCATTTTTCGCAAAGCCGCTCCCGGACCCTTTTTTTCAATAAGCGCTTCCAGCGATTGTTCTTTCAAATGGCCAATTTGAGTGGTATGGCGATAATAAATTCTTTGTCTCGCTTTTTTAAAGCCGATTTCCGCTTTGGAAATGTTTTTCACGATAACTTTGTCGTCGCCTTCCAAACGCGGTTCGTATTTCGCGCTTTTTTTGCCTTGCAAAATAACGGCTATCTCCGAAGCCAATCTTCCGAATTTTTTATTTGTGGCGTCGATGGTATATTCCATTTTATTTTTTTCCTTCAATAATTTGCTGCTCCACGCTCTTCGGCGCTTCTTCATATCTGTCAAATTCCATGGTAAAACTTCCCCTGCCTTGCGTCATTGAGCGCAACTTTGTGGCGTAACCGAACATTTCCGAAAGAGGAACTTTGGCGTCTATAACTTTTATATTCGCCCGTTCGCCCAAAGCTTCGATTCTGCCGCGCTTGCCCTGCAAATCGCCGGTAACGTCACCGATAAAATCCTGCGGAACCAATATTTGAACTTTCATTAACGGCTCAAGAATAACGGGCTTGGCATTTTTCGCGGCTTCCTGAAAAGCCATGGAACCGGCGATTTTAAACGCCGCTTCCGAAGAGTCAACTTCGTGAAAAGAACCGTCGTACAGCGTCACTTCAACATCAATCACAGGATAACCCGCCAAAATGCCTTTGTCCAGAGATTCTTTGACTCCTTTTTCGGTTGCCGGAATATATTCTTGCGGAATAGCTCCTCCCTTGATTTCATTGACAAATTCAAAGCCCTTGCCGCGTTCCAGCGCCTTGACTCTTAATCGAACATGGCCGTATTGTCCCCGTCCGCCGGATTGCTTGATGTATTTCCCCTCGGCTTCCGATTCGCCTTTGATTGTTTCTTTATAAGCCACCTGCGGCCGGCCGACATTCGCTTCAACGCCGAATTCCCGCTTCATTCTGTCAACCAAAATTTCAAGGTGAAGCTCGCCCATTCCGGAAATGATGGTTTCGCCGGTTTCCTGATCGCCGGACACCCTGAAAGTCGGATCTTCCTCGGCCAATCTGCGCATCGCGATTCCGATTTTTTCCTGGTCCGCTTTTGTTTTCGGCTCAATCCTGATGGAAATAACCGGATCCGGGAAAGTGATTTTTTCCAAAACAATCGGATTCTCGGGGTCGCAAAGCGTATCGCCGGTAGTCGTATTTTTTAATCCGACAATGGCGCCGATATCGCCCGCGTAAAATTCATCAACTTCTTCCCTTTTATTGGAATGCATGCGCACAATTCGGCTGATGCGTTCCTGATTGTCTTTGGTGGAATTCAAAACATAACTTCCCTTCTTCAAACTGCCGCTGTAAATTCTGAAATAAGTCAGACTGCCGACATAAGGATCGGTCGCGATTTTGAAAGCCAAAGCCGTGAACGGTTCATTGTCGCTCGGCTGGCGAATAATTTCTTCGCCGGTTTTCACGTCGTTTCCCTTAATCGGTTTAATTTCGCCGATATCAAGCGGCGAAGGCAGATAATCCAAAACCGCGTCAAGCATAAACTGGACGCCCTTGTTTTTCAAAGCCGAACCGCAAAAAACCGGCACAAATTTATTGTCAATTGTCGCGCGCCTGATAATGTCGCGGATTTCTTCATTGGACAAATTGCCGTCGCTGAGATATTTTTCCATTAAAGCGTCGTCGTATTCCGCGATTTTTTCCACAAGCGTCGCCCTCGCTTTTTCCGCCTCTTCTTTCATATCAGCCGGAATTTCTTTCTCAATTATTTTTTCCCCGTGTTCGCCTTCAAAACCGAAAGCTTTCATTTCTATTAAATCAACTACCCCTTCAAAAGCCGATTCCAATCCGATGGGCAATTGCAAAGGATAAGCGTTTGGAGTTAAACGGTCCCTGATTGAAGCGAGCGAGCGGTCAAAACTGGCGCCCATTCTGTCCAGTTTGTTTATAAAGCAAACTCTCGGCACTCGGTATTTGTCCGCTTGATGCCAGACGGTTTCCGATTGCGGCTCCACGCCGGCAACCCCGTCAAAAACAACCACGCCGCCGTCAAGCACGCGTAAAGACCTTTCCACCTCAACCGTAAAATCAACGTGTCCGGGAGTGTCAATGATGTTTATGCGATGCTCGCCGGTTTCGCGGATTTTTTGTTTTTCTTTTTCATCGGAAGCGCTCTGCAAAGCGCGCGCTAACGTCCAAAAACAAGTGGTGGCGGCCGATGTAATCGTAATGCCGCGTTCCCTTTCCTGTTCCATCCAGTCCATCACCGCCGCGCCCTCGTGAACTTCGCCGATTTTATGGGAAATGCCGGTATAAAAAAGAACCCGTTCGCTGACGGTGGTCTTTCCGGCGTCGATGTGCGCTATTATTCCTATATTTCTATATTTCTCTAATGGGTACGCTCTCATAATTTAAAATTTCTAATTTTAAATTTTAAATAAATTAATTAATGATTTAATTTTAATTTAAAATTCAGTCAATTAAAATTTAATTAAAATTCATAATTTAAAATTAATTTATCTTGCAAAGTGCGCGAAAGCCCTGTTCGCTTCCGCCATCCTGTGCATGTCTTGTTTTTTCTTGATTGCCGTTCCTTCGTTGTTGGAAGCGGCGATTATTTCTTCCGCCAATTTCTGCGACATTGTTTTCCCTTTTTTGGCGTTGGCGGCGTTGATAATCCAGTTGCAAGCCAAAAAGAATTTCCTCTCCGGCCTCACTTCCCGCGGTACCTGATAATTGGCTCCGCCAACCCTCTTGGAAACAACTTCCAAAAGAGGCGAAGCGTTGGCAATCGCTTTTTCAAAAATTGCCAAAGGTTCCTGTTTGGTTTCTTTTTCTATCTTGCCGAAAGAATCATAAAAAACTTTTTCGGCAACCGATTTTTTCCCGTCCTGCATCAAATAATTGATAAAACGGCCGGCTATGATACTGCCATATTGCATATCGGACTTATGGGATTTTTTATATTTTTTCGGTTTCCTCATATTATTTCGGTCTTTTTACTCCGTATTTGCTCCTTTCCTGTTTTCTGCCGTCAACTCCGGTGGCGTCCAAAACGCCGCGGACGATATGATACCGCACACCCGGCAAATCTTTCACTCTGCCGCCGCGCAACATAACCACCGAGTGTTCCTGCAAATTGTGTCCAACGCCCGGGATGTAAGCGCTCACTTCCATTCCGTTGCTAAGTCGCACTCTCGCCACTTTGCGCAAAGCCGAGTTCGGCTTTTTCGGAGTCGTGGTAAAAACCTTCAAGCAAACTCCGCGCTTGAAAGGCGAAGTGGAAAGTTTCGGTTTGTTTAAAATCGTATTGAAATAAAAACCCATCGCCGGAGACTTGGATTTTTTAACATTGCCCTTTCTTCCTTTTTTAATTAATTGTCTGATTGTCGGCATGTTCCTTCGCTTCGCTTAGTCAAATTTAAAATTTTCCGCCCAAGGCGGATCCGCCTTGGGCGGAAAAAATCAAAATGAAAAATGACCTCACAAAGTCATTAAGTAGAATAACAAAACAAGAAGCTTTCTGTCAATATATATTTAAAATTACAGCGCGCCGCTTCCCAGAAATCCGTAAAGCCAATAAATCACCGGCACGATGAAACGAAATCCGAAGAAGATGAAAAACAGCAAAATGAACATTCCGTATTGTTCCAATGTCGCCATAAATTTTTCCGCGCTTCTCGGCAAAAGCGCGAAAAGGACTTTTGAGCCGTCCAATGGCGGAATGGGCACCAGATTAAAAACTCCGAGAACAATGTTGATTAAAATTATGATATTGATGAAAAACAAAAACGGCTGATTGGCAAACCCGGCAAAAACCAGAAACTTCAAAATCAAGCTGAAAATTATGGCGATGGAAAAATTGCTCAACGGCCCGGACAAGCCGATTAAGCCGCTGTCTCTTTTCGGATTTTTCAAATATAAAGGATTAAACGGCACCGGCTTCGCCCAGCCGAACAAAACCGGACTTTTGATTATAAAAAGCATAAACGGCAAAAGAAACGAGCCGAAAAATTCCAAATGTTTGAGCGGATTCAAAGTGAGCCGCCCCGCGTTTTTCGCGGTCGGGTCGCCCAAACGATGCGCCGTTATTCCGTGCGAAACTTCGTGAATTATCACGGAAAACAAAAGCGCGATAAGCTGAAAAATTAAAACAATAAAATTGTCCATTGAAATTTCGGGCTGCCGGGAGTCGCCAGCCCATGGCTGGTCCGCCTTGGGCGGAAACCCGCTATTATTTGTCGGGCTATCCGGTAATGCTCCGGAGCCTCATGCACCCCATGCATGTATACTGCTTTTATACTATAGCCCGCGCTTTGCTTTGCTTTTAATGCACTTGGCGCAAGCTAAAACGGACGCATTATTAACGCGCGTCTTTTGAAGATTCGGATATTTTCTTTTTTGGGAAGTCGGATTGTAATTGCCGCGAAGTTTTTTTCTGCTTCCGCGAATTACGGAACCCTTTTCGCAAATTGCGCATTGTCTCATATTTGTAAACTATAATGAGCCCCGATTGTTGGATTATCCCGGCAAAAGCCAAGTGGGTAGGCTCAATTCCAATCCAAAGACTGAAATACCGTAGCCTTCCCGTTTATAAATCCTTGATCCGAGAATCACAACCAAGGCTCATAATAATGATAAACAATTAAAGAAAAAAATCAATCCCCCTTTATTTACCGCCAGTCTTCAAATAATTTTTTAAGAAATCAAGAACTGAATTATTTTGGAATTTAATTCTTTCTTCCGATGACATGGCCCGCAAAATTTTTCCGATTTTTTCTTGCAATTCGGTTTTTTCCTTCATTTCCCACCACTGCGAGCTGCCCCATTCCGGCGCCGCTGTCGTGTACGCCTCAACTCCTTGCGGCTTGGCAAAACCGCTATCTATCACATCCTTAATTTTCAATCTTTCCAAAGATTTTTCATTCAACCAAGAAGATTTTTCAACGTCTATTTTCGCTTTATCTTCAAGCCAATTTTGAACATTGGAAAAGGGAATTTCTTTTGCGGGATATTTTTCATTTAATTCATCAAGCTGCTCCTTATAAAGCATTTTTTTACTTCCATCAAAATATTCCGGAGGAACTTTTATCGGCTTCGGTCCGGTCGGCAATTCGCTTGGCAGTTCGCCGGTAACGCCCTTGCCTTTCAAAATCGCCTCATAATTTTCAATCGTTCTTGGCGCGCGAGAATGTTCACTGAAAAACTGCCGCAGGGTGGCGTTATTTTTAGTAATGCTTTCAATTTGTCCCGGCTCCAATTCGGCTGTTAATTTATTTTCGGAAAAAACATCTTCAAACGCCTTGTCCCAATTAATATTTTTTAATTGTTCAGCTGTTATATGGTCGGGGTCAATGCCGCTAAGATTATATTTTCCCATAAGCGCTTCATCATTATTTTGAATAGCGTTGACAATGGCGTCTTTCATGCGGTCAATGTTGTAAGTTTTCAACGCTTCCGCTGATTTTACATCGTCGCTGCCCAAATTTTCAAATTGTTCCTTTAATCTAACTGATAATTGTTTTTCCGCTTCTTGCCAAATTGATTTTCCTCCTTGATATTCCAAATGTTTTTCAAAAAGCGCTTCCGCTTTCGGCGCGGGCTCAATAGGCGCAGAAGCTTTAACTGGCGGCGCTTCTTGAATCGGCGCCTGAGTATAAGTATCAGACGCAAACCAAAAATTATAAGATTCGCGGAAAATATCCGTGATACCTGTGGCATCGGATATTTCTTTAGCAGCTTTTGCCGCTGAACCGCTGCCCACTAAAATTCCAAGCACAGCGGCTTCAACCGTATGCCTTATTACGTCTGCTTTTGTCCTTTCTTTCCCGCCTTTTTCCGCCGCTTTTTTCAAAGCTCCTTCAGCCATTACAAAAGTCGCCAATCCTCCAAGCGCTCTTTGAGATATGGAACCGGTAAAAGCCGCTGTTGCCACTGCCGCGCCAACCGCGCCGCCGATTGCGGCAGAAGCCGAAGCCGCTCCAAGACAACTTACTGAAAATAAGGCCTTTTTCCAAAACGGCTGTTTTTTATACCATTCCGCGGCTTTTTCAACTTTTTCCCTAATCCAAGGCTTTTCTTTTTTGATTTCCTGTTCTATTTTTTCTTCCTGTTTTCCGAGATTAACCAAACATTTTTCCTCTAATTCTTTTTGCTCAACCGATATTTTTTCAAACGCCCCGCGAAGTTCTTCTTGTGACTCTGTCGCCTTTTCAAATTCAGCAATTCTCTCCCTGGTTTTTCCCAGACTTTCTCTTGCTTGTTTAGCTTCTTCTATTTTTTCTTCACTTAAAATTCTGACGCCTATTGGAGAAATAATTTCAATTTTGCCTTCTTTTTCTTCTGGATTTTTAAATCTTTCTATCACTTTCATTTCTTTTTGTTTAAATCCTTCTTCTAAAGCGTCATCGGGAATGCTTTTCTTAGAATAAACATCGCCGTAAGTTTTCGGCTGAATTTCAGCAATGTCACTTTGAAGTTGCAACCTACTCTCTTTTTTTGATTCAAAATCAATTTTACTTTCTTCTTTTTTATAAAAAACTCTGTCTCTGGCTTCTTTGGCTTTTTTAAGTTCGCTAATGAAAAATTGAATCTTTTCTTCGGCTTTTTTCTTTTCCTCGTCGGTTTTCGCGCTTTTAAGCTCTTTTTTCGCCGAACCGATATTTTTTTCAATCCTGTCTATTTCTTTGTATATGTAATGTTTTTCTTTTTGAGATCCGGTTTCTTTCCCGGCGACATTTCCGCCTTTTTCCTCGCGCTTGAAAACATCTTCGCCAAAAGCGGTTTTAATTATATTTTCCGCGTCTTGGCGCGTAAACGGTTTTTGCTGTTCTTGTCTTTCTTGCGGCTCTATCCCCATTTTTTCTTCCGATTTTATCTCGGATTGTTCCTGTGATTTCAAAGGCTCTTCAACTTTTTTTCGCTCTCCTTGATTTTGCGGTTTCAATTCTCCCAATCCAGCCGCCCTTAATCCGGCTAATTTTTCAGCCAAGGGATTATTGGAAGATTCGCCCGAACTATAAAAGATTTCATCTTTTTCTTTCTCTTTTTTAAAAATTTCTCCCATAATTATTTTAATTATTTAATCCCCGCGATTTCTTTATATTCGTCAATGGTTTCTCTTATTGTTTTTTGCGTTAATTCTTCAAAATTGGGAATTGTATTTTTAAAAAACTCCTGCAATTTTATTTCATCGCCGCTGGCGCTTATTTTTTCAAATTCCGACTTCGCTTCTTCCGGAAGATTTTTTAAAACCGCCAAACTTAATCTTTTGACAATATTACCGCCCAATTTTTCCAAAATTCTATCTTGGCTGGCCAAAGGCAAATCAGCAATGCCGATTTCTTTTATAATTGTTTGTTTTAATTCTTGTAAGTCCATATTAGTTGTTAGTTATCAACGGCACGAAACTGAATCCAAAATGTTCTTTGATATTATATTTATCTTTTTCAATTTTGTCAATAACAACGATGCTGCTTTCCAGCGGCGCCACGATACGACCGCCGATTTTCAGTTGCTTTTGCCATTCTTTCGGCAATTCGCCTTTTGCCGCCGCTGCCGATATTATTTTATCATAAGCCGCTTCTTTTTTATACCCTTTTGAACCGTCTCCTAAAATAATTTCAACAATTCCCTTTTCAATAAATCCGTATTGAGAAATATTTTTCTCAGCCATTTCTTTAAGCTCCGGAACGCGCTCAATGCCGATAACGCGGCCTCCGCCAGTTGGCGGAGTGCCGACAATTTGCGCCAAAAGCGCGCTCACCCAACCCGAACCGCAACCCACATCTAAAATTTTTTCTCCGGCTTTCGGCTGTAAAAGTTCCAGCATAAAAGCCACGGTTAAAGGCTGGGAAATCGTCTGCCCGAAATCAATCGGCAAAGGCGCATTAACATAAGATTCGGATTTGTATTTTTTCGGCACAAAATCCGCGCGGTCAATTTTTCTGAACGCCTCAATAATTTCCGGCGTTTTTAAATAACCGTCTTTAATAAGAGAATTGATTAAATTCTCATACTCCGAATTTATCGGCTTTGTTGACAAATTCATATTTTTTGATTATTGTGATTATAACATTTTCCATTAGGAAAATAAATACGGTACATAAGGAGATAAATATGGATGCGAAGGAGGATAATGGCGGATTTATAGAAATCGATTTAGAAGGCGAAGGAAAAGCAATGGTTGCCGTTGAAGCTTTGGCGGCTAAAATCATTGCGGAAGAAAAAATAAAAAACCGAATAATTCAAGGAAAAATCGGCAAAAGAACGCAAAAGCCGATAAAAAGGAGGAATGTGTGGTAAAATATGTAGTTCGCTGGAGAAAAGGAAAAGGGTCGTGGAATAAAAAAAACGCGAATTACAAAAGCGGTTTAAGACTCGCGAATAAAAAATTCGCGCAAGGATATGAAATTCAATTTGATAAGATAGGAGGCGTAGATGATAGAATTCCAGCCAATGCCGTTGAGTTGGTTCCTGATTCTTCGATTGTGCCGCTTTAATTATAGTATTTTTTTTAACCAGCCGCTGTCTAAGCCGCGACTGCCAATGAAAGCGCGTAAGTGCTTTCTGCGGCAAAAAAAGCCGTAGATGAAAAATAAAACCTCATTGTCGCATTCACTGGACAATGAGGTTTTTTATTACACTATATTAACGATCGCAAATATAGTGTAATAAATAATATGACATTATTAAAAATAAAAAGTTTTGAGATAAGACTCAGGCCTTCAAATCCAATCTTTTAAATGCATCCCTTACAGACGAAATTAAATTTCGTCTGTAAAGGATAATGCGGTGTCTGTTTGAAAATATCCGAAGGAACTCTCTGGGCTCGGCCAAAGTTTCACTCCGTTGTTTTGCCGTCAAAATTCTCTTCGTAAACATCCGCTTTTGTGCGATGCACGGTGCCGTCGATATGCTCCGGCGGAGAATAAATTGTGTAGAGCTTCAACTCTGCCTCGCCGATATTAATGACATTATGTTTCGTGCCCGCCGGAATTACTACCGCGTAATCATCTTCTAAAATATGCTCAACGCCATCCAAAATAACTTTGCATTTTCCTTTTTCAACCCTGATAAACTGGTCTAAAGTATGCACTTCTTCTCCAATTTCTTCACCCGGCTTTATATTCATCAATACCAACTGGCTGTTTTTCGCAGTATAAAGCACCCGCCGGTAATCCATATTTTCAATCGTTGCTTTTTCGATATTTGTTATGTAACCTTTCATAATTAATTATTTTTTAAACGTCCCTTTAAAAAAATTGATTGAGGGAAGCTATCTTTGTTCTTCGGGTTCTTCTTTTTGTTCTTCCGATTTGGATTCCGGCTTCTGTAATCGCTCTTCGGCGCGCTTCAGTTCTTCTCCCGCTTTTTCCTGCTCTTCTTTTGACTTCTCCTCTTTTTGTTTTAGTTCTTCTTTAATTTTTTCCGCACTCTCCTTATCAGCTTCTTTTAATTTTTCTTCAGCCTCTCTTTGTTGGTCTTCAGCTTCTTCTTTTAACTCTTGCTCATTTTCTTTGGCGTCTTTTAGATTTTCTATATTTTTATCTACCCCCTCAAGGCTTTTTTCCGCCTGTTTGGCTAATTGCTTCGCTTCATCATATTTTCCGCTGTCCAGAGCGGCTTTAGCTTGGACGAGAAGGCTGTCAAATTGAGCAAATGCTTCGGCGGGAACATCCAGCCCTTCCTCTTTAGCTTCATTTATAATTTCTGCTCTTTCTTTCTCCGCCTCCCTTATTTTCTTTTCCGCTTCGTCTTTAGCGTCCATCTGTTCATCAAGAGATTCTTCCTGCTCATCTAAATCTTGTCCCTGTTCATCTTCTTTTTGTTCCAATAATTCCTTTTGCGCCTTAAGCTCATTGAGTTGCTTCGTTAATGATTCAACAAGAGTAGCGTCTCCGGCTCGCCGCGCCTCTTTTATTTTTGCTTTTAATTCATTTTCCCTTATTTCCAATGCACTCTTTTCGGACTTAAAAGTATCTTTAAGCGCGTCGTTGGCTGGACTAATTTCGTCCGAAAGTTCTTTGGCAATATTACGGGTATCTTTTCCCGCTTGTTTTTCTTGCGCAAGAATAATTGTTGCTCTCGAAATATTGTCTTGCAATCCCGCTTCAGCGACACTCAATCCTTTGGCAGCAACACCTTTATCCTCGAGGATAAGTTTTATCTCCGCAATCCGCTCTTTGGCAAAAGTGATTTCCAACTTTGCTTTATTTTCTGGATTAAAAGTGAAAAATCTCTGCAGGGCTTCACCCAATTTGTCAAAGAAATAAAACGGACTCTCCGGCGTAAGACCGGCTGAAGGAAGCGCGATCTCCTGAGTCTGGGCGAACGCCACACTGCCCATAAACAAACTTGCTGCTAATACTGCTGTTGTAATGATTTTTTTCATAGATTTTATTGGTTAATTGTTTTTACTATAGCAGAAATTGGACTCTATTTCTGCCTCGTCTCGATAACGAAGCTTCAGTTTATTTTATTAAATCTTCTATACTAACTTTAATATAATATTACCAAATAAAATGAATTTAATCAATAAAAATTCGAAAAATCCGCTTCCGGCCTTACTGAATTCCCGCCTGTGCCGAGGCTTCGGCGGGCAGGCAAAACCAGCTTGAAATTTCTCTGAAAAACGGCTGGCGATCCCGCGTACTTGTCCGCCGTAGCCTTAGCGAAGGTGGAGTGGACGAGCCAACTGCTTCATTTCCTGAATGGCGGAGGAGGTGGGATTTCCCTTCGATAAATTTCCTGACGGAAATTTTCTCCGGGCCTGGCCTCGCGGCGCTCGCCTTTCTCCTTCGGCGAAAACTCACGCATCGCTCCGGCCTTCAAATCCCACCTTTCAATATATCTTTCACGAATGGAATTAAATTTCATTCGTGAAAGATATTAGCGGAGGAGGTGGGATTTGAACCCACGATACCGATTAAGGTATACCATCTTTCCAAGATGGCGCACTAGGCCGCTATGCGACTCCTCCAATAATTTAAAGATAAAATTATTTTTTGCCGCTATTTTTAATGGTTTCGATAAGTTCTTTAATTTCTTCTTCATCGGTATCTTGATAAAAATCGCTTTCTTTAAGCGCTTCCCTAATTTCTTCATCGCTCAATTTATATTCCGGAACTAATTCCAACTGACCATCTTCTTCCTCTTTTATATTTTCTTTATTGTTTGGATTTTCCATGTTCATAATTGTTTAAATATTTTTAGACCTTTAATCCTTTTAACGCCTTTATCCGCTCTTCCACGGGCGGGTGGGTCATAAACATTTTATGCAACCAATTAATTTTTTTGCCGTTGCCGATGCCGTGGGTGAACGGGTCGTCAAGCCATAAATGCGCTGTTGTGTTTTTGGCCACCGCTAACGGCGTCGGATTATTGGCGATTTTCTCCAAAGCAGCCGCCAATCCTTCGGGATAACGGGTGAGCAAAACGCCGGAAGCGTCCGCCAAAAATTCCCTTTTTCTGGAAATCGCTAATTGCATCAGAGTGGCGGCGATTGGCGCCAAAATCGCCAACGCGATTCCGACAACCATTAAAATTGCTTGTATTTGCCCGCCTTCCCTGTCATCGCGCCTCCTACCCCAAAACATTGAGCGTAAAAACATATCGGAAAGAATGGAAATAAATCCCACTAAAACCACCACAGCGGTTGATAATAGCATATCACGATTTCCGATATGCGACAATTCATGGGCAATCACCCCTTCCAATTCATTCTTATTCAAACGGCTCAAAAGCCCCTTTGTCACCGCCACCACCGCGTGTTCCGGATTTCTGCCGGTGGCAAAAGCGTTCGGCGCGTCCTCATTGATAATGTAAATTTTCGGCAAAGGCAAACCGGCGGTAATCGCCAGATTTTCAACGATATTGTAAAGTTCGGGGTTGTCTTTTTTCTCCACTAAAACGGCATGAGACATTTTCAAAACAATTTTGTCGGAAAACCAATAAGCGATAATATTCATCGCAATGCTGAAAATAACCGCGAAATATAAAATTGAGGGATTATTGTAAACCCTGCCAAAAAACCAGCCGATGGAAATGACAACGATGAGGAAAATTGCGAACAACAGCCAAGTTTTTCTTATATTGCTGTCTTTTTGATTATATAAAGTCATTGTATTGTTATAATTGTTATATTTGTTCTAATTGTTTTTATTTATTAAAAATTATCTAAAGCAAGGATCCTAAACTAATTCTTATAAATGATGCAAAGTCTTTTTTGGTTCTTTTAATGCTCCCCTCTGATATATTCAATGGTACAGAAACCACCGCTCTTCTTAATTGAGAAATTAAACCAAATTTTTCTTCATTGGGGAATTTTTTTGTAATCGCATAAATTTCGTTCACCAAATTCATGCCTAATTTCCAAACATTAAGACGATAAAAACTATATTCAACTTGTTTATTATTCTTATTATCCATTTAATCCATTTACAACATTTACAACATCTAGAACATTTACAACATTTACAACCTAACAATGTCTTTAATTGTAATTAAAATCATCAGCGATATCAGCAAAATGAAGCCGATAGCATTCGCCGTTTTTTCAAATTTCGGATTCAAGGGCGAACCTTTGATTTTTTCAATCGCCAAAAACAACAATCTGCCGCCGTCCAAAGCCGGAAAAGGGAAAATGTTGATTACCGCCAAATTTAAAGAAATCATCGCCAAAAGCTGAAGCAGATAAACAATCCCCAAAGTGCCGGCTTGCGCCGTTAATTTAACGATGCCGACCGGACCGGCCACCTGTTCCAAACTCGCCTTGCCCACAATCGCCTTGGCAATCAAATTGGAAATCGCGACAAAAATCATTTTAATCATTCCCACGGAAGTTTTTAACCCCTCCCAAAAACTCGCGAGAACCGGTTTTTTCGGCAATCCGGCGTCAATCAATCCAACACCTAAAGCTCCTTCGCCATTCGGCGTATTTTCAATCGTCCGCGGAACAACTTTCAAATTTAATTCTTCGCCGTTTCTGCCGACTTTTAAATCAATTTCCTTGCCCCGATTCGCGTTAATATATTCAATAAATTCAACCGTGGTGTTGTAGCCGACGATTTTATCATTCGCCTGAAGCCCAATTTCATGCGCCGGACTGTTCGCTTTAATGTCGGTAATTACCACCGCCTGCGGCACGCCGACCATAAAAATTGAAGAAACCACCAGCCAGCCGAGCAAAAAATTAAAAACCACTCCGGCGGATATGATTATTGCTCTGCGCCAAATTTTCAAAGAGACAAAATTTCTGCTGTTCATCGGATCTCCCCCGTCCTCTCCCAGAATCTTCACGAATCCGCCGAACGGCAAAGCGTTCACGCTATAAATTGTTTCGCCTATTTTTTTGCTCCAGATTTTCGGCGGCAAGCCGAAACCGAATTCTTCAACTAAAAGTCCGAATTTTTTGGCCGCCAAAAAATGACCTAACTCGTGGACTAAAATCAAAATTGAAAGAAAAATTATGACGAAAATAATTCCAATAATCATTATCTTTTATTTAATAGCGTTCTCTTATACGTGTCCAAATGAGTCAAAATTATGCCGGAGCCGCGGGCGACGCAAAACAGCGGCTCTTCGGCAACATAAGTGTTAACATTGAAAATTCTTTTGAAAAATTCCGCCAGATTGAGAATCTGCGAGCTGCCGCCGGATAAAATAATCCCCTTTTCCATAACATCGGCCACCAGTTCCGGAGGCGTGTCATTGAAAACTTTTTTGATTGACGAAGCGATTTCCATTAAATGATGGTTAATGGCGTCGGCAATCTCGTTGGAATTAACAATAACGTCTTTGGGCATGCCGGTGGTCAAGTCCCTGCCGCGAACTTGGCAGCTTAATTTGTTTTTCATCGGCAAAGCCGAACCGATTTCAATTTTTATTTTTTCAGCCGTCTGTTCGCCAATGGCAAGCGAGTGCTTCTTTTTGAGATAATCCGCAATCGCCTGGTCAAATTTATTGCCGGCGATTCTCACGCTCGCCCAGGAAACAATGCCGCCCAAAGAAATAATGGCAACCTCGGCGGTGCCGCCGCCGATATTGACAATCATGCTTCCGGA
>JAJYWO010000004.1 GCA_021791445.1 bacterium
ATCTATGGAACCAAGACTGGCAATAGCAGCCGGATTGCTTGTGTCGGCAATGCTCAAATCTTGAGCCGGACTGAGAAGAGTTTTAGCCGGCTGAGGAACAAAAACGCTTTTTGTGTCCGAAGAATAAGATTGGCCCAAAAGAGCGATTGCCGCTGGATTGGAAACATCCAAAACGATCAATCCGGCGCCCCCCAAATCAGTGGCCAGATAAGCGCGCTGATTTAAAACATAAATATCATTAATATTGTCATTAATTTCAAACGAACCGAGATGAACGGGACTCGCCGGATTACTCACATCAATAATATGAAATTCCGGACCGGTGGCTTTTGGCGTACCGATATAAACTTTGGAATCGCTGTAAAAAACGCTTTGGCCGACCGCGTTGCTGCCGGAAACGCCGGGCAATTTAAAAGATGAAATTAAAACCGGATTAACGCGATTGCTCACGTCAATAATTTGCAATTGGGCGTCAATATCACGATTGGCGGCGTAAACATAATTAACGCTGGCGTCAAGCGTGTTTAATCCCTCACCGGTATTAAGGCTGGAAACAACAGATAAATTCTGGCTGTCCGTTGCGTCAATGATGAAAAAATCCGGTTTGTTTCTGGCCGACGCTTCGGCGCTCAAATAAACTATTTTATTGACCACATCCAAATCCGTGGCGGAATTGCCCGGACCAAGGTCAATTGAACCCAATGTTTTGGGATTGCGCCAATCGCCGAAAGTTCCGCCGCCGCCCGAATCTCCCGGGTCCGGAGGCGCGGCGCTTTTCCAATCCGCGACAATGGTCGTTAATTCAATTTTTTGCTGCCTTAACAAATCGTTTTGCCAACTCACCCGACTGGTGATTTTTTTCCTGTAAGCGTCCAAATTTTCAACAATAATTTCTTTCGTGTAAAAACCGTCCGTGGTTGAAGTCGGACTGACGGCGCTGAAATTTTGCCGAGCTTCGGCGCGAATTTTTTCCAAATTTTCTTTCGCCAAATACAAGGCTTGATTATTGGTTTGGCTGTCCACTGAAAGCGATTGATTGCTGAAAGAAACCAAAATAACAGCCGAAACGCTGATGGTGATTATCGCCAAAGCGATTAAAATTTCCAAAGTGCTCTGGCCTTTTAAATTATTGCCAATTGATTCTTCCTTCATTGTTGATTGAAATCGTTGCCGTCCTTTTGCCGTTATCCAAAACAATATCGCCGACAGTTTGCGAATTGCCGTTTAATTGTTCAAAAGTCGCTTCGGAAATCCCGCTCACGCCGATAGCCGGATTTTTCGGAACTGTTTGGTCATAAGCGACATTTCGCGAAGCGTAAGAAGAACCCTGAAAAATCACATAACTGTTCGGCTGCAAAGAAACGCCGTGCGGCGATTGGTTAATGTTATTTTGCGCCCGGCTTCTGGCTTTTTGAAAAACACTGATAACCATATTTTGTTCCGCATTAAGACTGTAACTTTTATAATAATCAATCCCGAAAACCAATCCTAAACTCGCAAGGATTGTTAAAATCGCAACCGCAATAATGGTTTCAATTAAAGTAAAACCTTTACCTTTTAAAACTTTGGGTGACTTCATAAATCGGCGTGATAATTGAAATGGCGATAAAGCCGACCAGCAATCCCATGGTAATAAGCAAAGCGGGTTCCAAGATGCTTGATAAATTTTTTATTTTCTCGTCAACTTCATTTTCGTAAAATTCGCCGAGATACAAAAGATTGGCTTCCAGATTTCCGGTTCTTTCCCCGACTTCAATCATCTGGCTCACGGTCGGCGGAAAAATGGAAGATTTTCTTTCCAAATATTTATAGAGCGCCTCTCCTTTTTTAACTTGGTCCGCGGCTTCAAGAAGAGATTTTTTGTAAACCAAACTGGAAACGATGTTTGAAGCCGTGGAAACCGCCTCAACGATTTTTACGCCGCTTCTGAGGAGAAGGCCCAAAGTTCTGGTGAAATTCGCCGTCTGATAACCGACATTGATGTCCGCCAGAACCGGAGTTAAAAGCAATAACCGATGATAAAAATATTTAACCTGTTTAATTTTTAAAAAAAGCCAAAGAATAATAATCAAAGAAAAAAATCCGGCGATAATCCATAAATAATAATTAAAAATAAAACCGGTCGCGCCAATAAGGATTCTTGTGGTGAGCGGCAATTTGACTCCCAAAGTTGAAAAAACCGGAATAATTTTCGGCAAAACCAAAAAAACCAAAATGCCGGTTATGCCCAAAGTGGCGAAAAGAATGACAAAAGGATAAATCAACGCCGAACGGATTTTAGATTTTAACGCCTGACTTTTTTTCATTTCTTCCGCCAAATAATTCAAATTTTCCGCCAGCGTGCCGCTTATTTCCCCCAATTCAATGATATTGATGAACAAATCACCGAAAGCGTTTCTAAATTGTTTCAAAGATTCCGAAAGAAAATGGCCGTTCTCCACATTGGCAATCACTTTATCCAGAATTTTCCCGAAACTGCGGCTTTTCACTTGCCTTCTTATCAGCCTCAAACTTTCCACTTCGGTCATTCCGGCTTTAACCATCATTGAAAGATGTTTGGCAAATAAAATTCTTTCCGAAAGAGGAACTTTGAAAAATGAAAATTGGATTGAAAATTTTTTATTCATGCATCACTCTTAAAACTTCTTCAATGGATGTAATTCCTTCTATCGCCTTGTTTAAACCGTCTTCCAGCATAGTTGCCATTCCTTCGCTCACGGCGATTTTTTCAATCACATCCGCGTTAGCCTGTTTCATAATCGCCTCTCTCACGGCGTCGGTTATTTCCAACACCTCGTAAATTCCAATACGCCCCCTGTAGCCGGTATTGGCGCAATCCTTGCATCCTTTGCCGTAATAAAAAACTTGGTTTTTATTAATTTCAGAAATTTTAACTGGAAGAGCGGCGGCTAAATTTTTAAATTCGCTGACTGAAAGTTTTTTCTCGGTTTTGCATTGCAAACAAATTTTTCTCACCAAACGCTGGCCGATGGCGATATTAATAGTTGAAGCGATTAAAAACGGCTCAATTTTCATATCCAACAACCGCGGCAAAGTCGTTGCCGCGTCATTGGTGTGGATAGTGGAAAGAAGCAAATGTCCGGTCAAAGCGGCGTTCACGGCAATGCCGGCGGTTTCCTCATCTCTGATTTCGCCGACCATAACGATATTTGGGTCCTGCCGAAGAATTGACCGCAGCCCGTCGGCGAAAGTCAAACCCGTCTGATTATTCACCTGAATCTGGTCAACGCCTTCAAGAGAAAATTCAATCGGGTCTTCAATGGTGATAATTGAAACCTCCGGCGTGTTAAGAGTTTTTAAAATCGTGTAGAGCGTGGTGGTTTTTCCGGAACCGGTCGGGCCGCAAGTTAAAATCATTCCGTAAGGATTCTTAATGGCGCGCTCGACTTTTTTGTAATCATTTTCCGAAAGCCCGATGTCTTTCAAGGTGAAAGTCCTTCCCTGTTCTGCCAAAAGCCGTAGAACCGCGTTTTCCTCGTAATAAGTCGGCACAATGGAAACCCTCACGTCAAATCTTGTTCCCTCTTTGGCGGAAAATTTAAACCGGCCGTCTTGCGCCATTTGATGTTCGTCTGTTCGCAATCCGGAAAGCACTTTTATTCTGCTGATAATTTCTTCCTGAATTTCTTTGGGAAAGGAAAAAACATCGTGCATCACGCCGTCTATCCTTAATCTTGCCAAAAATTTATTTTCCGTGGGGTCAAGATGAATATCCGAAGCCCGGGAATCGTAAGCGTATTCAATCAAAGAATCCACCAGTTTAATAATGGATATTTCTTCCTTTGATTGAGCTATCTCTTTTTCAATAGTGGATTTATCTAAGGCCATTTGTTAAAATATTACCATAGTTAAGGAAAATTAAAAAGGTCGAGAAAAATATTATTAATTTTATGGAAAATAAAACTCACGACGAAATGAATTTGTGGAAATCTGGATGGAAAAATAAAACCCTCCGCTGGATTTTGGGAATTGTGATTTTAATTATTGTATTCAGTTTGGGATTCAGCGCCGGCAAATTCTCGGCTTATTTACGCGGAGGATACGGATATAATTACGGCTATCCGATGATGGGCGGCGGTTATTACCGCGGCAATATGATGCCATGGAATTACGGCGGCTCTTACGGTCAAAACGGATATTACGGAATGGGCCCGTGTATGATGAGCGGATATTACCAAGGCCAGAACAGCCAACCGCAAACTCTGCCTCCGACATTGAGATAAGATTTATCTAACAAAAAACCGTCTTGATTTAAGGCGGTTTTTTGTTAAAATAATAAAATTGCGGAATCGTCTAGTATTGCCGGATCGTCTAATGGCAGGACATCGCCCTTTGAAGGCGAGTATCTTGGTTCGAGTCCAAGTCCGGCAGCCATTCGACTCGCTTCGCAAGGCGTTGCCACTGCCCTATATTTTCAATGCGCGAACAATAAAAATGAATTTCTTTTTGATTTACTCTTTAGTTAAGATTTGATACACTATATATAATAATTAAAACATATCGCCGACGCTTTGGATGTCGGCATAGACGATTTAATGAAGTAAGAAATTATGAAAACCAATCACAAAATCATAATTGGTGATTCAAGAAATATGGCGGAATTGCCGGACAAATCCGTTCATCTTGTTATTACTTCGCCGCCATATTGGCAGCTAAAAGATTACGGAGCTTCTAATCAGATTGGCTTTAATGATAGCTACGAGGATTATATCAATAATCTTAATTTAGTTTGGAAAGAATGTTTCAGAGTTTTAAATGACGGTTGCCGTCTTTGTATAAATATCGGCGACCAATTTGCTCGTTCCGTTTATTATGGACGCTACAAAATCATTCCTATTAGGACGGAAATAATAAAATTCTGCGAAACCATTGGCTTTGATTATATGGGTGCGATTATCTGGCAGAAAGCTACGACAATGAATACTACCGGCGGAGCAACAATAATGGGCAGTTTTCCTTATCCAAGAAATGGAATAATTAAATTAGATTATGAATTTATTTTAATCTTCAAAAAGTCAGGGGACGCACCGATAGTATCAAGAGAAATAAAAGAAAAATCTAAAATGTCCAAGGAAGAATGGAATCAGTATTTTACTGGCCATTGGAATTTTAATGGCACGAAACAAGATAAACATTTAGCAATGTTTCCAGAAGAATTACCAAAACGGCTTATAAAAATGTTTAGTTTTGTTGGTGATACAATTTTGGACCCATTTTTGGGTAGTGGTACAACTACTCTTGCGGCGAAAAATTTAGACCGCGATTCTGTTGGCTATGAAATAAATAAAAAATTCTTGCCAATAATAAAAGAAAAAATCGGGGCTAATAAAGACGATTTATTTAAAGGTGTGACATTTAAGGTTCAAGAGCAAAAAAACAAATCAGTAGATTTTAAAAAAGAAATTTCTGAATTGCCCTATATTTTCAAGGATTCAATAAAATTTAGCAGAAAAATTGACCCCAAAAAATTGAAATTTGGTTCAAAAATTGATTCCACAGAGAGCGAAAGAGTGGATTTGTATTCTATAAAACAAGTCATAAATCCGGAAAAGGTTTTATTAAATAATGATTTAATGATTAAACTAATTGGCGTCAGAACAAAAAAAGAGATGCTTGATAAAGCAATGGATTTTTTACAAACAAAATTAAAAAATCAAAGGGTTTTTATTAAATTTGATAATCCAAAATACGATAGCGAAAATAATCTGCTTTGTTATTTATATCTGCAAAATAAAACTTTTATTAACGCCCATTTGATAAAAACCGGCCTTGTAGATGTTGATGAAAAGTTTGATTATAAATACAAATTAAAATTTTTAAATTTAACACAATAATATGGCAAAAGAATGGATATTGAATCAAGCGAATATGCGATGGGGACTAACCAAGAAAAGTAAGGTTGGTCCAGTCGCGGAGTTAATAAGGAAATGCGCTCCCAAAACTTTGAAGGAATGGGAAAAGTTTTATTTGGGAAAAGCTTATTCAAAAGAACACCTTGAACAACTTGGAAAAACTTTATTTATAAAAGTTACTGATGTTTGTAAAGCCGAAATAGAAAATGTTACTGAAGAAGATTGTGTAAATTTTATTTACAACTTGGTTATTAATAGAACTTTTGACGGCTACCAGTCAGAAATTCAAACAATTTACGGACAACTCGAAAAAATTCTTGGAGTAAAAATAGAACCCGCTCCTGATGAATGGGATAGAGGTTTTAATGTAGATTATTTTATTAAAATTAACGATAAATACATTGGGCTTCAAATAAAGCCAGCGGGATATGAATATATTACGCAAATAATCAACGAAAGAGAACAACAGAAAAAGACGCACGAAAAATTTACCGCAAAATACGGCGGAAAAGTGTTTTACATTATTTCAATAACAGAAGGCAAAAATAAAATAATCCACAACCCCGAAATAATAAAGAATATAAAAAAAGAAATGGAAAAATTGAGAAAATAACGGAGAAATGATTTATGAATAAAGAATTTGAGACCCTATTTGATTATGCAAAGAAATTACGAAGTAGATATCTTAATACATTATCTTCTTTTAGAATTTTTGAAAGATTTAATAAATTATCGGCTCCAAATATTGTTGGCAAGAGAAAGGCGGAGAAAAATGTAAAAATTTTCAATGTTTTTAAATATTTTTTTCTAACAACCAAAGAAGCGTCGCGTTGTTATTTTTTTATCGAACTTGCTAAATTTTTTGATACCTCGAAAAAATCTTTAACAATAAATAAAGTTATAAATTATGCAGAAAAAAATATTACCAAATTTACAAAACAGGACTTTTTGGATTATCATAACGGCAGACAGATTTTACCAGAATTATTTACTCAATATAAACAATTATCTTTATCTGATTTGAAAAAAGTTAAAAAAAGACTGAATAGAAATAAAGAAGTTATTAAAAAATTAAAAGTATACCGTGATAAATATTTAGCACACGACGATATTAAAAAAATTAAAATCGGAATTAACGTAAAAGAAATTAAAGTTTTATTGAATATTGTGAAAAGTGTCATTGAGCTTTTGTACAATAAATTAGATTTTTCTGTAAATTCCTATATCAATTTCGAACAAGAACCGATAAAAGATCTTGATTTGGTGATGAAAAATTTAATAAAATTTGAGGAACAAAGATTAAAAGAAATTAGGACAAAATACGGCTCTTAATTTTTAGCGGTGCGCCTCGCAAAGCGGAGCACGAAATTTAGCGGCGGAACCCTAGTAGCAGAACGCTTTGCGTTCGCTACGGAGCAAAAAGCGAGGGCGGGCAAAACAAAAAAATAATATTTTCAAAGGTCGGGTTAAAATATATTTATAATCTTATGGCTAAAAAAATAAAAAAAGTTAAAACTAAAAAGACCGCGGTAAAGAAAGTAAAAAAGGTGGGTAAAAAAGCGGTTTCAAAAATTGTTTCAAGGGCGAGCGGCAGAAGCGCTTCCTGCGTTTGTATGAACGGAGTCTGCAAGTGCAGAATATGCGGCTATGAATGCGTCAATGGAAAATGCAAATGCGTTTGCAGATAAAAAAGCGGGAAAATTTCATTTCATTTGACAAATAAAATGAAATAATATATGATTATATTAATATAAAGTATCTCACTGAGACCGCGCAATTATTTTCTTGAAAAAATGTCGCAGTATTCCGTGCGACATTTTATTTTTAAGAAAAATGTATAAATCAAAATTTTCAAGAAACAGGCCGTTTGGCCATTTTTTAAGTCATACTCGCCGGCAGACAGGCAGCAGGCGTTCGGTTCGCGGAAGAAGCCAACAAATTGATGTCTCAAAATTCATCAATAAAGCCGTCATTACCGAGACCGCGGAGCATTTCATTCCTGAACACAAATTCAGCGAATTTGAAATTGACAGCCGCTTAAAAATAAACATCCTCTCCAAAGGGTATGATTTGCCGACCCCGATTCAGGATAAAATCATCCCCCATATTTTGCATGGATTAGACGTTGTCGGCATCGCTAACACCGGAACGGGAAAAACCGGCGCGTTTTTGATTCCCCTTATCCAAAAAGTTTTAACTAATAAAAAAGAAAAAATATTGATTATCGTGCCGACGCGCGAACTGGCGATGCAAATCGACCAGGAATTCAGAAGTTTCTCCCGAAATCTGAAAATGTTTTCGGTATGCTGCGTCGGCGGAGCGCCTATCGGACGCCAGATTTCAGAACTCAGATATTACAACAATTTCATCATCGGAACGCCGGGAAGATTGAAAGACTTGATTGAAAGGAAAAAAATCAATCTTTTGGAATTCAACACCGTTGTCTTGGATGAAGCCGACCGAATGCTTGATATGGGATTTATCAACGACATGAAATTCGTAATGTCCCGCATGCCGGAAAAACGCCACACGCTGTTTTTCTCGGCGACAATATCAAAAGAAATTGAAAGGCTTATTAAAGATTTTCTCCGCGAGCCGATATCCATATCCGTAAAAACCGGCGACACCGCGAAAAATGTCGACCAGGATATTGTAAAAATTTCAAACGGAAACAAAATAGACACGCTCCACAATCTTTTGAAGGGCGTTGAATTCAGCAAAGTTTTGATTTTCGGCAGAACGAAATTCGGAGTGGAAAAATTGTCCAAAATTCTCATTGAGCGCGGATTTAAAGCGGAATCCATTCACGGAGACAAAAATCTCAACAGAAGGCGGAAAGCTTTGGATTTGTTTAAAAACAATCGCGTTCAAATTCTTGTCGCCACCGACGTGGCGGCGCGGGGCCTAGATATCCCAAATGTGAGCCATGTCATCAATTACGACCTTCCGGCCGTATATGACGACTATATCCACCGCATCGGCAGAACTGGCAGAGGAAACAAAAAAGGCAAAGCCCTTACGTTTATTGAGTAAAAAAAGAGCTCCCCACCTCAACCACCCTCGCCACCCTTAATTCAATTTTTTTAACGGAAGCGGCCGTGATCCCGCCGCAGGCGGGAGAATGACCGCATAAGATTAAGAACGGGCGGAGCCCGTTCTTCTCCGTCAAAGAACACCCTGATCCGCCCAAAGGGGCGTTAATTATCCGCCCCTTGGGGCGGGGTTCTTTAAAATCATCAAAAGTAATCATATAAAAATTCTACTATTATTTGTCATTGAACAATTCCATAGAATTGTTCAATGAGTGATTTTTAATCTTTTTTCGCGATTTTTGCTTCTTTAATTTTGTTTAAAATTACCTTCACTTTTTCCAAGCTGTCCCAATCGTAGACCGAGATGGCAACAGCAGTTTTGTTAAGTTTTTTAAGCAATGCCAATTTTTTCTTTAATTCCGCGAAGGACAGCAAGTCGCTTTTGGTTAAGAAAAGATATTCCGGCTTTCGCGCCAAATCCAAATTGTATTTTTTAAGCTCGTTTCTGATAATTTGATAATCTTTTTCCAAATCCTCGGATTCCGCGGAAATCAAATGAAACAGAATTTTCGTCCGCTCAATATGCTTTAAAAATTTAATACCCAAGCCCTTGCCCATTGACGCGCCTTCAATCAAGCCCGGAATGTCCGCCAAAACCAATTCGTAATAAACGCCCAAATTCGGCTCCAAAGTGGTGAAAGGATAATTGGCAACCTTGCTTTTGGCGGCCGTTAATTCGTTGAGTAAACTGGATTTTCCGGCATTGGGCAAACCGATAAATCCAACATCGGCAATCAGTTTTAATTCAAAAGATATCTCAAATTTTTCTCCGGCTAAACCGAATTGGAATCTTTTCGGGCTGGTGTTTTTCGGCGAACGGAACAAAAAATTACCCTTGCCGCCATGGCCGCCCTTGGCAAGCAAAAAACGCTCGCCGATTTTTAAAACTTCAAATTCATTGTTTGTTGTTAAATTTTTGACCACTGTGCCGACCGGAACTTTTAAAAAAATATCTTCGCCGGTTTTGCCGTCCACAAACTGGCCTCTGCCGTCCTGCCCGTTTTCAGCTGAAAAATCCTTCTTATTCCTAAATTGTTTTAGCGCGCTTAAATCAACAACGCCCTCCACGAAAATACTGCCGCCGTTTCCGCCGCTTCCTCCTGCCGGACCCAAACTCATCATATTTTTATTAAAAGCCACCGCGCCTTTTCCGCCGTCGCCCGCCGCTATTTTAATTTTTACGCTGTCTATCAACATTTTATTTGGATAAATCTTTTAATTTGTTAATTTCAGCCACCGAAAGCGTTCTATAATTCCCGACTTTTAAATCTTTCAATGTAATATTCCCGATTCTTATTCTTTTTAATTTTAAAATTGTAAGCCGGACAGTGTCCGCCATTCTTCTTATTTGATGCTTTCTGCCTTCTTTCAAAATAATATTAAAAGTGTGGTCGCCGATTATTTTCGTTTTTGCCGGAAGCGTCATTCTAGCGTCAATCATAACTCCTTTCTCCAAAATGCCCATTTTAATTTTATTCAAATCTTCGCGGACAACAACTTCGTATTCTTTTTCAATCTTATGCTCGCTGCCGGTAATTGCCGATGTTATCACGCCGTCGTTTGAAAGTAAAATCAAACCCTCGCTTTCTTTATCCAGCCGGCCGACGGCGTTTAATTTTTCAAATTCCGGAAAAAGCTCAAAAATAGTTTTACCTTCAGACTTGTTTCTTGAACAGACAATGCCGCGCGGCTTATTTATCGCAATTGTTATTTTCTTGCTGATTTCGTTTTTCGCCGGAGCCAAAATTTCTATTTTATCCTTTTCCGGGTCGATTTGCCTGCCCAAATCCCTCACAATTTCCCCATTGCAAGCAATCAACCCCTTTCTGATATAATCTTCCGTTTCCCGGCGAGACAATATTTTCTTTTGAGACAGATATTTTTGTATGCGCATAAATTCATTATACTTCAATTTACAAAATAATTCTGCTATAATTTTATATTATGCCTACGGGGATTTTTGAATTGGCGATAGTGGTTTTAATCGCGGCGGTATTGGGAATCGCCGCCAAACTCACCAAACAGCCGGTTGTGCTGGCTTATTTGGCAACCGGAGCGATAATCGCCTATTTCGGCTTTTTCAATATCGCGGACAAAGAAGCTTTTTATCTTTTTTCCGATTTGGGAATAATGTTTTTGCTTTTTTTGGTGGGAATGGAAATCAATTACACTTCTTTGCGTTTGGTCGGAAGAGCTTCGTTTATTATCGGACTGGGACAGGTTATTTTCACTTTCATCGGCGGATTTTTAATCGCCTTTCTTCTAAATTACGATTATCTTACCAGCGCCTATATCTCCATTGCCCTCACTTTTTCCAGCACCATCATTGTCATAAAGCTTCTTTCGGAAAAAAAAGATTTAAACAGCTTATACGGGAAAATCAGCGTCGGCATTCTTCTTATTCAGGATATTGTGGTGATTCTGCTTTTGATTATTTTAGCCGGCTTTGAAGCGCAGGGAAATTTTGTAATAAAAGACATCATATTCACAATAATTAAAGGATTGGCGCTGTTCGGCGCCATGGCTTATTTGGGCAGAAAAATTTTCCCGCCGGTTTTCAAAAAAATCGCCCATTCGCAGGAATTGCTGTTTTTAACCAGTATCGCCTGGCTTTTTGTCACCGCCGCCGGCGTAAGCAAGCTCGGATTTTCCATTGAAATCGGCGGATTTTTGGCGGGTTTGGCGCTCGCTAATTCTTCGGAACATTTTCAAATCGCCAGCCGGGTCCGTTCCTTGCGCGACTTTTTCATTCTGATATTTTTCGTCATTCTGGGAGCAACCATCGCCATTTCCGACCTTTCCAATCTCACTTGGCCGATAATTATTTTTTCGCTTTTTGTCTTAATCGGCAATCCGCTGATAGTGCTCGCTATTATGGGGCTGATTGGATATCGCCGCCGAACAAGTTTTATGTGCGGCGTTACGGTCGCGCAAATTTCCGAATTCAGCTTGGTTTTGGCGGCCATGGGAGCCAAAGTCGGACACATCACAAACGGCGCCGTTTCCCTGATTACCGCCGTGGGAATCATCACCATCACTCTTTCAACTTATATGATAATTTACGCGGAAAATATTTTCCGAAGATTTTCTCCAGTATTGCGCTTCTTTGAAAAACAAAAATCAAAAGAAGACGGGCCTTTGTTCAAAGAATTCCATAAGCCGATTATTTTAATCGGCTGCCACCGCACCGGCCAAAACATCGCTTTCAGCATTCCCAAGGAAGATTTATTGATTGTTGAATTTGACCCGGATGTCATCAGCCAGCTCAGAAAAATGGGGTATGATTACGTTTTCGGCGACATTACGGACCCGGATATTTTTGAAGCCGCGAATTTCAACACCGCCAGACTCATTATTTCAACCAGTCCGGATTTGGAAGACAATCTATTCCTTTTATCGCAATTAAATCTTTTGGAAAACAGAAATCAAATAAAAGTTATTACGCGCGCCAGAATGGAAAGGGATGCGGAAATTTTATACGCGAATGGCGCGGATTATGTTTTGCTTCCGCATTTCACGGCCGGACAATATCTGAGCAAAACAATCGCTTTGGACCCGGAAATGAAAATTTTAACCCAGCTCAAAGACCAAGATATGGAAATAATGAAAAGGAAAAACCATATCAAATTATAAAACAAAAAGGCGGAGTTGCGAGAATTCAACAACTCCACCCATATATACCCCTTATTACGCAATTTTTTTATACAACCACCACGGCAAAAGCCGAAGTGGGATTTCGCGCAACCACCACTGCCACCATGACCGCGTCCACCACTGAGTTGAGTTTTTGTCGTACCAAACGGTTTCAAAATCTTCTTCATCGTCCATTTCGATGCATCCTATTTCTATTCCCTTTTTTTTGAGGACTTTTTTCAAATCGCGATAACATCTTTGCCTGTGTTGCGGCGCCGCTACAATGATTACCTTTTGATAAGATGCTTCTTTTGTTTCTCTCATTGTTTCAGCGGCAAAATTTTTAATTATATCCAAGGTGGAAATGTATTTCTTTTTAGGGAAATAATTTTCCGCGTAATTGGCGCTGGAGCCGACAGGAACGTCATTTTGAGAAAAAATATCCGCCTTACATTTAAGCGCTAAATAAATTGCCCGTACGCCAATTGCGTTATTGGGGTCAATATGATTTGGCGCGCCAAAAGCAAAAGCTAAAATCGCTGTCTTTGACATCTTTGACATTTCAATTCACCTTCCTTTTTCAATTTTTATACCAATAAAAATTATTGGTTACTGATTAAAATATAATAAATAAATCAAAATATGTCAAACCTAAAATTTTTTTAATTTTTATCTGTATTTTTAAATTTTAAGTTTTAAATTTTCAATTTTTCCCCATCCGCCCAAGAGATGCAAATGCAGGTGGTCGATTACCTGACCGCCTTCGCGGCCGACGTTAAAAACAAGTTTATATCCTTTTAATCCGAGTTTTTCCGCGATTTTCTTGGCGGTGAAAATCATCTTGGAAACAACCTCTTGATGACTATTTTCTAAATGACTAATCGATTGAATATGTTCTTTAAGAATTATTAAATAATGAATCGGCGCCAATGGATGAATATCTTTAATAACTATAACATCGCCGTCTTCATAAATAAAATCCGACGGAATTTCCTTATTGATAATTTTACAAAATATGCAATCCATTATATTCGCTTTTTCACCTCATCCACTATTTTTGAAATCGGTACGGTTTCTTGAACTCCGGTTTTCATATTTCTGATTATGATAGTTTCCTCAAAAACCTCTTTTTGCCCGAGAATCAAAGAGAGCGCCGCGTTCGCCTTGTCCGCGCTGTGAAGCTGAGATTTAAGGGATTCTTTGCCGAACGATTCCGACGCTTTGATGCCGGCTTTGCGCAATTCTTCAAAAATAACAAGATTTTTCTTTTTCGCTTCGTCTCCGATGTGAACGAGAAAAACTTTCGGTTCGCCTTTCGCCAAACCGGACAACTGCTGGAATTTCATAACTTCAATGGCGCGTTCCATTCCCATTCCGCCGCCGATGCCGAATGTTTTTCCGCCCCCCATCATTTCCGCCAAATAATCGTACCTGCCGCCGCTCGCCAAAGCGAAATTAATCTCGCTCGGAGCTTGTTCAATAAAAATTTCAAAAACCGGCCCGTTGTAATAATCCAATCCCCTCACCAAATAAGGGTTTATGGAATAAGGAACGCCAAGATTGTCCAAATGTTCCAAAACCTGCTGCAAATGTTTTTTGCAGTTATTGCACAATCTATCAATAATAAGCGGCGCTCCGGCTTTAATTTGAATGCATGTTTCGTTTTTACAATCAAGAAGACGCAACGGCCGAACCGGCAAACGCTGGCGGCAATCTTTGCAAATTTTATCTTTTTTGTTCCTGTAATATTCCTGCAATTTTTTAACGTAATTCGGACGGCAAGTCCTGCAACCGATGCTGTTGATTTGAACGATTAAATTTTTAATTCTCAATTCTTCGAGCAAACGAAAGAGAGTTAAAATCACAAGCGCGTCGTAAATGGAATCAAACGCTCCGCCCAAAATTTCAAATCCCGCTTGATGGTGCTGGCGAAATCTGCCGGATTGCGGCTGTTCGTAGCGGAAAAGCGGACCGGTGTAAAAAAGCTTCATCGGCTGAGGCATTTTCGCCAAGCCGTGCTGAATGTAAGCGCGCATCACCGGTGCGGTGAGCTCGGGCCTTAAAACCAATTTTTTCTCCCCCTTCGCTTTCACGAAATACATTTGTTTTTCCACAATATCGGTCGCCTCGCCGGTGCGCTCAAAGACTTCCAGCGATTCCATAATCGGCGTGTCAATTCTGGAAAAATTAAAAGAGTCCGCGATTTTATTCGCCGATTTACGGACTTTCTCCCAATATAGTTGATCGGCCGGCAAAACATCGCGCATGCCTTTCGGGGATTGAATGACAATCTTTTCCTTTTTCGCTTTTATTTGCTTCTTCGCAGATTTTTTTATTTTAGACATATGCCCTTCTACTTTCTACTTACTACTTACTACTCGTATGCCGGTTTCTCAAACGCCATCACATTATTCAACGGCCAAAGGCGCAATCTCACCGCTCCGATAATTTCGTCTCTTTTCAGCGCGCCCCAACTTCGCGAATCAAAACTAAACCCCCTATTATCGCCCATGACGAAATACTCATTGTCCGCGATTTTCACTTTTTCCTTATTTGAAGTTTGAGTGCTATTGGGAAGATAATTTTCGTCCAATTCAAATCCGTTGGCGGATTCTTTGTTATAAATAACCACTTTCCCGTTCTTTATTTCAATCTCCTCGCCCGGCAAGCCGATAATTCTTTTTATGTAAAAATATTTCTCGTCGCCCGGGTATCTGAAAACAATCACCTCTCCTCTTTGCGGTTCTTTAAAACGATAAGAAATTTCGTCAACAATCAAATAATCGTTATTGTGAAAATTCGGCTCCATACTGGCGCCGTTCACCAAAAAAGGCTGAATCAAAAAATTGCGGATTATCAGCACCGCGACTATGGCTATGACCGCCACTTCAACAATCTCCCAAATGGCGTAAATAAAAGCTTTCATATAATTAAAAATAATATATAATAAAAAAATATGAAAATCAACCCCGCCGTAAAAATCATTATCGGTCTCGGCAATCCGGACAAAGAATACGCCAACACATACCACAATGTCGGTTTTTTATTTATTGATTATTTATTGAAAAATCCCCCGATTATCAAACTTTTAAAATCAGATGTTTTTATGAACGAATCCGGAAAATTCGTGTCAAAAACGCTTAAAAAAACCAATATAAAACCGGAGGAAATTTTAATCGTTCATGACGATTCGGACATTGAAATCGGAAAATACAAAATTTCTTTCGGCCGCGGTTCCGCCGGCCACAACGGCGTTGAATCAATTATAAAATCCCTTAAAACGAAAAACTTCTGGCGGTTGCGCATCGGCATCAGACCTCACATCCGTATAAATCAGCACAAAATCAGTATAAATCAGCGTCCAAAAGCAGCAGCTTTTGTACTCAAAAAAATCAGCAAAAAAGATTTAGGAATTTTGGAAAAAGTTTTTGAAGAAGCGGCAGAAAAAGTATAACAAACTGTTGTCGATCGGCGATGAAATGTTATACTTTTATTTTTTCGAATGTGCCCCGGGAGGGAATCGCACCCCCGACACGACGCTCTTCAGGCGTCTGCTCTGCTACTGAGCTACCAGGGCATTATTTAATTTTTTACATAATAACAAACTAATATTTTTTTTCAATCTTCGTGTCCCTGGCAGGAATTGAACCTGCAGTCTACTCCTTAGAAGGGAGCCGCTTTATCCAATTAAGCTACAGGGACATCTTTAATATTAAATTTTCCTATAAAACCCAATCTCCAACCCTGAATTTTTCTAAATAAATCTCTATCTGCAATAACAACAGAACAAGTGCCATTATATAAAATATTTTTTCTATGTTTCAAAGAAGTTGGCTTGATATAAGTTTTTTGAAACTGTTTTAACGGTATATTTGTTATTTTAGACCAATATTGTTCAATATCTTTTCTACAATGCAACTCATGCATATGAACAGCTATTCTAATTTTCTTTTCGGGCACATTACAAATATCTCTAAACCATTTCATCATAAATTTAATCATTATCGGATCGGAATTGCTGAATTTTATTGATTCATTACTTTTCGCGCCCTCCGCCCAATATAACATTAATCCGGAAGAAAATAAAGGATTTTTAAATAAAATTTTTGCTTCCTCTTTAGCGACATTAATAATTTTTTCTGTTTTTTCTATTCTTTGTCGCTGTCTAGCTTTTGCACCCGCATATCTGGATTTTTCGCGTCCTTTTAACAACTTTTCTTTTTGTTGAAACGTTAATTCAACATCGCGAAGCCAAAGACTTAATGTAGATTTTGCAACTTTAATTTTAGTAAGAATTTTTTTATAACTCCAACCTCTTTTTCTTAATTGAACCGCAATTAATTTTTCTTGAAATTTCATTTTTAAATAATAGCATAATATATTTTATAATACAATAATATTAGTTCGATTTTTAATTTATTAAAGTTTATAGTATAATAAAAAAATGGGGCCGTAGTACACCGGTAGTATACGCGCTTTGGGAGCGTGAGAACCGGGTTCAATTCCCGGCGGCCCGACAGATTATTTTTGATGCTTTAGGTTTCAATGTCGGTTAAAATCTTTTGTATTCTCTCCCCTATTTTACCGAGCACCATTTGGGTTTTTTCCTCTTCAACGTCGCACTGTTGGTCTTCATTATAAGATCCAAAAGCGAAATGCCTTTGTTGTTAGAAATTAGATATTTGAATTTAGTCATTTCGTTTTATAATACGCTCTGTTTTCCACCCGAAAATCAATATATTGTATTTTATTTAAGCCGTACTCTTTAAGGTTATTAATCGCCGCCACAGTAAACGCCGGATCAAACCTCAAACTGAAATAAATTTCCGGAATAGACGGGTTTTCCGATTCAACCGCCGCTTCCTGCAAGCTTAAGTTTTTTATCACAAGCGTTCTTATGCCGACATCAGATTGTTCAAGAATGCTGAATATTTTCAATAAATTGGCGAATAAACTTTCTTCCATAATCTTATCGCCAATCATCAATTCTTTTTCGGAAAAATCTTCAACTCTGAAAATCATTTCCCCTTCGATTTTGGGAGCTTTTTCAAACGCCACTCCCCTTTTATCAAACCATACGCATTCCGATTGGCACCAGACGCCAAACCGTTCTCTTTTTTGGAAATTTATTTTCACTTCCCGCTTTAAAAAATTCCTTTTGATTGACAAACCGACAAACTGCGAATTTTGTTTTAAAAAATCTTCAATTTTATTATTCCAGATTAAAATGTTTTCCGCTCCCAAAAATCCCGTTAATTTTGATTGATTGGCAAAATAAATTTTAAGATCGTCCGTTAATATTAGGACGTCCGACGTCCTTATTGGGACGTCGGACGTCCCATCATAAATATTAATCTGCGCAATCTGAAAAATTGGCGAATAGACAACCGCGTAAAAAATCGCGGCCGATAAAATAAGAAAGACAGTTGATCCGCCATAAATCTTTATTTTTAAAATCCGCCGGTTTTTTCGCTTTTGATTTTCATCGACGTAAAACTCCATTATTTTGAAATTTTATCAAAACCAAGATATTGCCGCAAAACTTCGGGAATTAAGATTGAACCATCTTTTTGCTGATAATTTTCCACAATGGCGATTAAAATCCTGCCGATAGCGAAAGCTGTGCCGTTAAGCATATGCACATATCGCGCCTTGTCCTCGCTTTCGGGCTTATATTTGACATTAAGCCGGCGCGACTGAAAATCCGTGGTGTTTGAAGTGGAATGCGTTTCGCGATAAGTGCTCTGTGAAGGCAGCCAGACTTCAATATCGTATTTTGCCGCCGCCGGATCGCCAAGATCGCCGCTACATATATTCAAAACGCGATAAGGAAGTTTCAATCCTTGCATTAATTTTTCTTCCAAAGAAAGCAATAATTGGTGCTCTTCTTTTGATTTTTCCGGAGTTGTGATGCTGAACATTTCCAGCTTATCAAACTGATGAACCCTTAAAATTCCCTTTGTGTCTTTGCCGTAAGAACCGGCCTCCCTTCGAAAACAAGTTGAAAAAGCGACATAACGCTTAGGCAAATCTTTTTCCTCAAAAATCTCGTCCATATGCATCGGTCCGACCGATTGCTCCGAAGTGCCGACAAGATATAAATCGTCCTTTTCCAAATGATAAATTTCCTCGCCTCCCCGTTCAACATAGCCCATCGCTTTCATCGCTTCCGGCTTTATCAGCACCGGCGGAACAACCGGAACAAAACCATCTTTTGTAATAATATCAAAAGCGTATTTGATTAAAGCAAATTCAAGCAAGGCCAGTTGATTTTTCAAATAGCCGAATCTGGCGCCGGAAACTTTGGCCGCCCTTTCCGTGTCAATTAAATCCAATTCTTCTCCCAATTTCAAATGATCTTTCGGCTCAAAATCCATTTTCGGGATTTCTCCCCATGTCCGCAAAGTTATGTTTTCCGATTCATCTTTTCCGGCCGGAACACTATCTAGGGGCAAATTCGGCAAAAGCCGTAAAATTTTGTCCCTTTGTTCTTCAAGTTCTTTCAATCTTTCTTCGTTCTTTCTAATCCCTTCTTTCAGTTCTTTGGCTTTTTCAATGTCGCGGGCTTCCCCGGCTTTCCTTTGTTCCGCCCTCAAATTATCGGTTTCATTTACCAACTCCCGCCATTGTTTGTCCAAAACCAAAAAATCGTCCACCAACCGCGGGTCGGCTTTTTTCAAAGAAATTCCCTCTCTTACAGAATCGGGATTTGTACGGATTAAATTAATGTCTAACATTTTTTAATTTTAACTTAAAATTACACGAAATATCAATACAATAAAAACCAATATAAATATCTGCGAAATAAATCCCCAAAACGGATTAATAATTCTCTTGCCGTGAATGGCGACGTGAAATTTATACAGCGGCTCCAAAAAACGCCATTTTGAAATTATAAAAATAGCTGCCAGCGCGTCCGGCAAAATGGCGCCAAAAATTACCAAACCGAATGCTAAAAATCCCATAAAATTCTGCGGCCAGCCGACAATAAAAACCGCGACCGCTATTCCCGCAAAAAAATCTAAAAAATTCTTCGTCAAATCTTTTATAAAAAAACTTGTTTTGCGGACAAATAATCTCTCGCCGTTTTCTTTCGGAAATGACGACATTTGATAATCCCAATGCGGAATCATATCAATTAAAAAATGGCTCGCTAATGAAGCGAATAAAATAAAAACCGCGTTTTGAAAATTTAAAGTTTTCGCCAAAAACGGCGCACTCGTCGCCGAAGCGACGATAATATGGGAAGACAAAATCATCTTTCTATTCCTTTTTCGCGGGCCGCATTAAAGGAAAAACTACTGTTTCCCTCACAGGCTTATCCATTAAAATAGCAAAAAGGCGTTCCGACAGGCCGAAACCCGCGGCCGGGGGCATTCCGTATTCCAACGCTTCCAAAAAATCCTCGTCCAAGCGTTGAGCTTCTTTATCCCCTTTTTCGCGAAGCGCCATTTGCTCTTCAAAACGCTGGCGTTGGTCAATTGGGTCATTGGCTTCGGAAAATCCCTTGCCAAGCTCGGTGCCGCAAGCCACAATCTGAAAACGGCAAACCAAATTTTTATTTTTTTCTTGTCTTTTCGCCAATGGTTCTATTTCCGCCGGCTGATTCACGAGAAAAATCGGCTGAATTAAAGTCGGCCTAATTAATTTCTTAAACAGCAAATCCACCAAACGGCCCTTGCCGAGTCCAGCTTCCGGCTTTAAACCTTCTTTTCGCGCTTTTTTAAACAACTCGTCGCGTCCGACTTTATTAAAATCCATGCCGATTTTTTCCTTAAAAATTTTGGAATAATCAACTTTTTCCCATTTCTTTCCCCAATTTATTTTCTTTTTTTGCCAATTTGTCATCAAACTTCCGCAAGTCTTTTTAATTGTTTCCTTGTACATTTTTTCCACGAATTTCATCAAAGTATCCTGATTCTCATAAGCCCAATAAAATTCCAATTGCGTGTAATCCTGCAAATGTTCGGGGCTGATTCCCTCATTCCTGAAAATTCTGCCGATTTCAAAAATTTTTTCGTAACCCGCCACCAGCATTTTCTTCAAAGCGATTTCCAAAGAAATCCTCATATAAAAATTATGAGCCAAAGCGTTATGGTGCGTAATGAACGGTTCCGCGTCCGCTCCGCCCGGAGTGGCTTCCAAAACCGGCGTTTCCACTTCCAAAAACCCTTCTTTTTGCAGATATTCCCGCAAAGTCCGCCAAAAAATATTTTTCTTGATAAAAATTTCCTTTGTTTCCGAATTGATTAAAATATCCAGATACCTTTTTCGCAAGCGCGTTTCAACATCTTCCAACCCGTGCCACTGCGACGGCAAAGGCCTTAACGCCTTCACCAAAAGCCGCATTGATTTTATTTCAATGCTTTTTTCGCCGGTTTTTGTCGTAAATAAAACGCCGCCGATTTCAACAAAATCGCCGATGTCCAAATTTTCCTTAAATAACGCAAAGTCTTTTTTGAGATTATCCTTTTTAAGAACTCCTTGGATTTTGCCGCTCTCGTCGCGCAAATCGTAAAAAGCGATATTGCCCATCACGCGCATTCCGAAAATCCGTCCGCAAATAAATATTTTCTTTTTGTCCGCCAGCTGGCGGATTTGCAGAGAAGAAAAACTCGCCAGCGCCTCGGAAATTTTATGAGTTCTTTTCGCTTTTTCCGGATATGGCTCAACGCCGGCCTTAATAAAATTATTCAGTTTTTTTCTGCGCTCTTGAATTAAATCTTCAAGCATTTATAAATAATACCAATTCCAAAACTTGAAAGCAATTATTAATCTATTTTCATTATCTCGTATTTCGCTTTTCCGACAGGAGTCTGGATTTCAACAACATCGCCTTTCTTTTTGCCCAAAAATGCCTTGCCGAGCGGAGATTCATTGGAAATCAGATTAGTTTCGGGTTTGGCCTCATTGGAGCCGACAATCGTGTATTTTACGAATTTAACGCCTTTTCTAACTTCAATCGTTGAACCGATTTGAACGGTTTCTTTGCCGCTCACTTTTCTGATTATATCGGCGTTTCTTAAAATATTTTCTAATTCAAAAATACGGCTTTCAACGCGCGCCTGCTCTTCTTTGGCTTCGGAATACTCGGCGTTTTCCGAAAGATCGCCGTAATCTTTGGCGCGCTTAAGGCGCTCGGAAACCTCCTTGCGAGCTTCTTTTTTCAACCGTTCCAAATCCGTTTTAAGTTCTTCAAATTTTTCTTTTGATAAATATTGTTTCATAAATTTTTATATTTTCCCGTTGTTAGCCACCACTTTATCTTCACCACTTCCCATAAAACTTGCAGATAAGCCGCGGCGCTTACTTTAGAAAACGGATTGTTGACCCAAACAACCGGAACTTCTTTTATTTTATAGCCGAATTTTTTCGCCAAACTCAACACTTCCACATCAAACCCCCAGCGATTTGTTTTCAATAACGGGAAAATTTTTTCAGCCGCTTCGGCGGTAAACGCCTTAAATCCACATTGCGTGTCCCAAATGCCCGGCAAAAGCAGCGCCTGAATTATCAAATTGCCGGCATTGCCGCCCAATCTTTTATGCCATGGCTGAGGCGGAATCAATTTCGCCCCTTCAATATCCCGCGAACCGATTATCACATCATAACCCTCCTTCAAATACGGTATCATTTTATTAAATTGGTCTATGGCAGTTGAATTGTCCGCGTCCATAAAAAGCCGGATTTCGCCCTTGGCTTCCAAAATTCCTTTTTGAACCGCTCCGCCTTTCCCAGGGGTTCTATATTTTATCAATCTTAAATTTTTTATCAAGTGGCTGAACCTTTCAACAATTTCCGAAGTGGCGTCCGTGGAATTATTGTCAACCACGATTATTTCATACGAAAAATCGGCGCTCTTCAAATGCTTGTCAATGTCAAACAAAGTGAGCGGCAAACGCTTGGCTTCGTTGTAAGCGGGTATGATTATGGATAAATAAGGTTTCATATCTGGGTTAATATTATAGCCTTTTTTTCTCCAATTGCCACCGTGTGTTCAAAATGCGCCGACAACGAGCCGTCCGCCGTTGCCCAGCTTTCGTCTTTTTTTTGAATTATTTTATCCGCGCCGATGGCGAACATCGGTTCAATCGCCAAAACCATTCCTTGTTCCAATCCAACGCCTTTTCCCTTTTTCCCGAAATTGTAAATAGTCGGCTCTTCATGAAGTTCCTTGCCGATGCCGTGTCCAGTGAGCTCTTTCACGGTTTTCACTTTGAATTTCTTGGCGGTTTTTTCAATTGCCCAGCCGATATCGCCCAAAAAATTTCCGGGTTTGGCAATTTTAATCGCTTCTTCCAAAGCGGCTTTTGTCGCTTTTATCAATTTTCTCGCATCCGGCGAAACCGCGCCCACGGCAACAGTAACGGCGGCGTCGGAATAAAATCCTTTGTATTTTACCCCAAAATCAAGTTTTAAAACATCGCCCGCTTTTAATTTGTAATTGTTCGGCAAGCCGTGCACTATCACATCGTTAACCGAAGCGCAAATTGAAGCGGGATAAGGTCTCGTCGCGCTATGCGGCCGATAATTCAAAAAAGCCGGTTCGGCGCCCGCTTTTTTCACAAGTTCAAAAGCAGATTTATCCAATTGTTTCAAACTCACTCCAACCGCCGCTTCTTTGGAAATTTTATCCAAGACATCAGCCAAAATCTTTCCGGAAGCGGCAATGGAATTTATTTCGGATTGGGAATAAACGCGAATCATTTTCCTAATTTTCTTAAAATTTCTTCGGCGACTTTTTCTATCGGCTTGTCTCCGTTTACATCAATAATCATTTTCTTTTTCTTGTAATACTCAACCATCGGCAGAACTTCCGACTTAAACCATCTCAATCTTTCTTGCACGCCTCTTAAATTGTCATCCGCCCTTTTCACCAATTTCCCGCCGCATTTGTCGCATTTTTTAAGATTATTCAATGCTCCGAAATAAGGAATTATTCTGCCGCACTTACTGCATATTTTTCTTTTTGTTAAGCGGTTGACGATTTCTTTCAGCGGAATGTTTATAAAAAAAACTTTTTTATTTTTGTTCCAGCCGTACCATTCCAAGGCTTGTTCCAGCATCTCTGCTTCCGAAACGGTCCGCGGACTGCCGTCAATAACAAATCCTTTCAGATTTTTTTTGTTTCTGAACGATTCCAACCTATCCATCCATATTTTAAAAATCACCGGCGTCGGAATTCGCTTGCCTTGGTCTATAGTTTCTTTTATTTTCTTTCCGGTATAATCTTTTATTTTTGTCCGGGCTCTCAATAAATCTCCGCTGCCGATATACTCATATCCTAATTTCTTGCACAATAAAGCCGCTTGGGTTCCTTTTCCGGAACCCGGAGGACCGAGAAAAATGACAATTTTATATTTCTTCATACTCTCGCATCGTTAACTGCGAATTTATTTGTTTCATTGTTTCCAAAGCTACGGAAACAACAATCAGAAGCGCGGTGCCGCCGATGGCGAATATGGTAATTCCGGTTATCATTTGAGTGATATTCGGCAAAATCGCGATTAAACCGAGGAAAAGCGCTCCGCTAAAAGTGAGGCGGCTGATTATTTTTGATAAAATCGTTGATGTTGATTCGCCGGGCCGGACGCCGGAAATAAAACCGCCGGCGCGCTGAAGATTTTTAGAAATTTCTTTCGGGTCAAAAGTGACGGCGGTGTAAAAATAAGTGAAAACGACAACTAGAATGAAATAAAACGCGGCGTAAATATATTGATTGTTAAAAAATTTATTCACTATGTCCGTCATTTTCAAAGCGAAATCCTGAGAAATCACGGAAGAAATCTGCGCCAAAAACTGCGGAAAAAGCAAAATGGAAATCGCAAAAATAATCGGAATTACACCCGCTTGGTTCACTTTGAGCGGCAAATAACTGGAAGCGCCGCCGTACATTTTCGTTCCCCTCACCCGCTTGGCGTAAACAATCGGTATTTTCCTTTCACCTTCCTGAATAAAAACCACGCCCGCGATAACCGCAACCGCCACTCCCGCGAAAATAACGTATGTGAGCAATTGCGACGGGTCGTAAGAAACAATCGCGTTTTGAATTATGGTCGGCAACCGGCTTACGATGCCGGCGAAAATTATCAAAGAAACGCCGTTGCCGATTTTCTGTTCGGTAATCAATTCGCCTATCCAAACCAAAATCATCGTGCCAGCGGTCACTAAAAGCACGTCCGTCACAATGTCAAACAATCCCGCCTGCGGAATAACCGCTTTTGAACGCAAAATGTTTAAAAAACCGTAGGCCTGCAAAAACGCCAAAGGCACGGTTAAATATCTTGAATAACGGTTGAATTTCGCGCGGCCGATCGCCCCTTCTTCATAATACATTTCTTTCAGCTTCGGAAAAATCATGGTCAAAAGCTGCATTATGATTGTCGCCGTGATGTATGGCGCCACTCCGAGCATGGCGATAGATAAATTTTCCAATCCGCCGCCGGAAAAAATGCTTAAAAACCCGAAGAGTTGGTTGCCGCTGAAAAAATCCTGCAGTCGCGCGATATCAATGTTCGGCAAAGGAACCGCGGTTAAAACGCGAAAACAAATCAATAGAAAAGCAACCGTAAAAACTTTCTTGCGGAGATCTTTGATTTTAAAAATTTGAAGGAAGTTAGTCATTGACTTTTCCGCCGGCGGCTTCTATTTTTTGCTTGGCGCTTTTTGAAATTTTCAAACCCTGAAATTGCAAAGATTTTTTCAATTCGCCGTTCCCCAAAATTTTCACTTCTTTGTCGGATTTCCTTATCAAACCGGCTTTCATTAAAGCTTCTCTGTTTACCAATCCGGCTGCAATCTTTTTTTCCAAATCTCCGAGATTGACGGCCACGGCCCTTTCTTTCAGCGGCTTGTTTTTAATGCCGCGCAATTTCGGCAAACGCTGGATCATTTCCCTTTCCGCCGGCTTAATGCGATGTCCGGCTCTTGATTTCTGCCCTTTTTGCCCTTTTCCGGAAGTGGTGCCGCGTTTTCCTCCGCGTCCAACGCGCTTTTTGCTTTTCTTTTTAAATTGTGATTTTAATTCGTGCAGTTGCATAAATAATAAGTTTATAAAGTTTGTAAAGTTATAAGGTTGTAAAGTTTTACTTTATAACTTTATAAACTTTTAACTTTCAACTTCTTTAAGGCTTCTACCGTCGCCATTGCGTTGGTTAATTTATTTTTCGTTCCTCCGAGACATTTGGCGGTCGCGTCCCTCACACCCGCCAAAAGAAGTACTGTTCTGACTGCGCCTCCCGCCTTCAATCCGTGGCCTTCTTTCGCCGGCTTTACCAACACTTTCGCGGCGCTGAATTTCGCGTCAACTTCATGCGGTATGGTTTTACCTTTCAATTTCAATGAAATTAAATTCTTCTTGGCTCGGGTTTTGGCTTTGTCAACTGATTGCTGAACGTCCATTCCTTTCGCGATTCCTATGCCAACCGTTCCCTTTTCATTGCCGATGACAACCGTGGCGCGGAATTTAAACCGTTTTCCTCCGGCCATAACCCTGGTTACGCGCCGCAAATCCAAAACTTTTTCCTTATATTCGGAAGGCTGTTTTTTAAAATCGCGGGACACTCTTGATAATCTTTTTTCGCTTGTTTGTGTTTGTTTTTCCATATTTTATAAAATTAATCCTGCTTTTCTCGCTGTTTCGGCAATAGTCTTGACGGCTCCGTGATATTTGTAATTACCCCTGTCAAGAACCGCTTTTTTTATTCCTTTTTCAACAGCTTTTTTCGCAATCGCCTCGCCCAATGACGCCGCCGCGTTTTTTGAACTTTCCGCTGAAACGCTGACTATCGTCTTGCCAATTGAATCGTCAATCATTTGAATATAAATATAACGATTGCTCTTAAAAATTGAAAGCCGCGGTTTTTCAACCGTTCCAAAAATTCTGGCTCGAGTCCTTGCCTTTCTTCTTTGCCTTATTTGATTTAATGTTTTTTGCTTATTCATGGTTTATTTTGTCGCTCCGGCCGCTTTCTTGCCTTCTTTTCTTCTAATCACCTCTCCTTTATATTTGATGCCTTTGCCCTTGTACGGTTCCGGCTTCTTCTTCGCTCTTATCTCCGCAGCCATTTGACCGACTAAAAATCTGTCAATTCCGGAAATTTTAATCGTATTTTTTTCAACGGCGATTTTCACTCCTTCGCGGGGCGCCATTTTAACCGGATGCGAAAATCCGATGCTTAAAACCAAGTTATTGCCTTCCATCGCCGCCCGATAGCCGACACCTTCGATTTCCAATATTTTTTCAAATCCGTCTTTCACTCCAATAACGGCATTATTCGCCAAAGCGGCCATCGTTCCCCAATTGGCTATTGTTTGCTTATTTTCATTCAGCGGAGAAACGACTATTTTATTGTCTTGAATTTCAACTTTGGTTCCGTCTAAAATTTTCAAAGACAATTCTCCCAATTTTCCTTTAACATTCAAAACATCGCCGTTAACCTTAACGTCGACTCCTTCCGGTATTGCTATTGGTCTTTTTCCTATTTTGCTCATATTACCAAATTTTAAACAACGCCACTCCTCCGACTTTTTCTTTTTGGGCTTCCTTGCCGCTCATAATTCCTTTTGACGTTGAAACAACCATCAATCCGTATCCCCGCTTTACCGGCTTAATGTCTTTGAAGCCGACATAAATCCGGCAAGACGGCTTGCTGATTAATTTAATTCCGTTAATCACTCCTTCGTTTTCAATATATTTCAATTTAACGTCAAAATATTTCTTGAATTTCTGTCCTTTTTTTTCAAAACTTTCCACATAATTATTGGCGGTTAAAATCTTCAAAACACCCTCGTCCATTTTAGAATAAGGAATTTTCACATTTTCTTTTTTCACCGCCTGAGCGTTTTTAAGTTGTGTCAATAAATTTATGTACATAATTATAGTATTACCATGACGCTTTCTTTATTCCCGGTATTTCTCCCTTGCCGGCCATCTCCCGGAAACAAATCCTGCACAATCCGAAATTTCTCATATATCCTCTTTTTCTGCCGCATTTAAAACAGCGACGG